>CAUUXT010000150.1:0-3449 GCA_963549015.1 uncultured Streptococcus sp. | reverse complement strand
ATTGGTGAGTCAGGAGCAGGAAAATCCACTCTCTTGTCCCTACTGGCTGGTCTAGATAGTCCTGTTGAAGGTTCTATCCTTTTCCAAGGAGAGGACATTCGGAATAAGGGATATTCTTACCATCGCATGCACCATATTTCCCTAGTCTTTCAAAATTATAACTTGATAGATTATCTTTCTCCGCTGGAAAATATCCGCTTGGTCAACAAAAAAGCAAGCAAGGATACACTTCTTGAGCTTGGTTTGGATGAAAGTCAGATCAAGCGGAACGTTCTCCAGTTATCAGGTGGTCAACAGCAACGTGTAGCCATCGCTCGCAGTTTAGTCTCAGAAGCTCCAGTTATTCTAGCTGATGAGCCAACAGGAAATCTGGACCCTAAAACTGCTGGAGATATTATCGAACTGCTCAAATCACTTGCCCAGAAAACAGGTAAATGTGTGATCGTCGTCACCCACAGTAAAGAAGTGGCACAAGCGTCAGATATTACACTTGAATTGAAGGACAAGAAACTGACTGAAACTCGCAATACTACAAAATAAGATGAGTTTGTTTTGATAGAATGATAAAAACGAATCAAATCTAGAAAGGGAACCTATGTTACACAACGCATTTGCCTATGTTACAAGGAAGTTTTTCAAATCGATTGTTATCTTCCTGATTATTCTCCTCATGGCGAGCTTGAGTTTGGTCGGCTTGTCGATCAAGGGAGCTACTGCCAAGGCTTCTCAGGAGACCTTTAAAAATATCACCAATAGCTTCTCCATGCAAATCAATCGTCGGGTCAATCAAGGGACGCCACGTGGTTCTGGGAATATCAAGGGTGAGGATATCAAAAAAATCACCGAAAATAAGGCCATCGAGTCTTATGTTAAACGCATCAACGCTATCGGAGATTTGACTGGATATGACCTCATCGAAACGCCAGAAACCAAGAAAAATCTCACTGCAGACCGTGCCAAACGGTTTGGAAGCAGCTTGATGATTACAGGTGTCAATGACTCCTCTAAAGAAGACAAGTTTGTCTCTGGCTCTTACAAACTAGTTGAAGGTGAGCACCTAACCAACGACGACAAAGACAAGATCCTCATGCACAAGGACTTGGCAGCTAAACACGGTTGGAAAGTCGGAGATAAGGTCAAACTAGACTCCAATATCTACGATGCCGACAATGAAAAAGGTGCCAAGGAAACAGTTGAAGTGACAATCAAGGGACTCTTTGATGGTCACAATAAGTCAGCAGTAACCTACTCACAAGAACTCTATGAAAATACAGCTATCACAGACATTCACACTGCTGCAAAACTTTATGGATACACAGAAGACACAGCTATTTATGGGGACGCAACCTTCTTTGTAACAGCGGACAAGAACTTGGATGACGTCATGAAAGAGTTGAATGGTATCAGCGGTATCAACTGGAAGAGCTACACACTTGTGAAGAGCTCCTCTAACTACCCAGCTCTAGAGCAATCCATCTCTGGTATGTACAAGATGGCCAACCTCCTCTTCTGGGGTAGCTTGAGCTTCTCAGTCCTTCTCCTTGCGCTCTTGCTTAGTCTTTGGATCAATGCTCGTCGCAAGGAAGTGGGAATTCTCCTCTCTATCGGTCTCAAGCAGGCAAGTATCTTGGGGCAATTCATCACCGAATCGATTTTGATTGCCATCCCTGCTCTCGTTTCGGCTTACTTCCTAGCCAACTACACAGCTCGAGCAATCGGAAATACTGTTCTTGCCAATGTCACTTCAGGTGTTGCCAAGCAAGCCAGCAAGGCTGCTCAAGCCTCTAATCTTGGTGGTGGTGCAGAAGTAGACGGCTTTAGCAAGACCTTGTCGAGCCTAGATATTTCCATTCAGACATCAGACTTTATCATCGTCTTTGTCCTTGCCTTGGTTCTAGTGGTTCTCGTTATGGCGCTTGCCTCAAGCAATCTCCTCAGAAAACAACCAAAAGAGCTCTTGCTCGATAGTGAATAAAAAACTTGCTACCTATTCTCCCCTAAATGGGGTATAATATAGGTAGCATTTTTATCTATTGTCTCTTGATAATACCTCTTTCTTTCAAGATGAAACTGAGATAATTTACAAGAAATTTAAAGGAATGAGAAACACTTTTCTATGAAAATTTTAATTGTAGAAGATGAAGAGATGATCCGTGAGGGGATCAGTGACTATTTGACCGATTGTGGTTATGAAACCATTGAGGCAGCAGACGGTCAGGAAGCTCTAGAAAAATTTTCCAGCTATGAGGTGGCCCTGGTTTTACTGGATATCCAGATGCCCAAGCTCAATGGTCTAGAAGTCCTAGCGGAGATTCGTAAGACCAGTCAGGTTCCTGTCTTGATGTTAACCGCCTTTCAGGATGAGGAATACAAGATGAGTGCTTTTGCTTCTCTGGCAGACGGCTATCTGGAAAAACCCTTCTCCCTGTCTCTCTTAAAAGTAAGGGTGGATGCAATTTTCAAGCGATACTACGATACGGGGCGAGTCTTCTCCCATAAGGATACCAAGGTGGATTTTGAGAGTTACAGTGCAAGCCTCGCAGGTCAAGAAGTGGCCATTAATGCCAAAGAGTTGGAAATTCTGGACTATCTGGTGAAAAATGAGGGACGGGTCTTGACTCGTTCTCAGATTATCGATGCTGTCTGGAAGGCAACAGATGAGGTTCCCTTTGATCGTGTCATTGATGTTTATATCAAGGAACTGCGGAAAAAGCTAGACTTGGATTGTATCCTCACGGTGCGTAACGTTGGTTATAAATTGGAGCGAAAATGAAACGAACAGGTTTATTTACAAAGATATTTATCTATACCTTCTCGATTTTTAGTGTTCTGGTTATTTGTCTTCATTTAGCCATTTATTTTCTCTTTCCGTCAACTTACCTGAGTCATCGTCAGGAAACCATTGGTCAGAAAGCGACAGCTATTGCCCAGTCCCTAGAAGGAAAGGATAGACAAAGTATCGAGCAAGTGTTAGATTTGTATTCCCAGACCAGTGATATCAAAGGAGCTGTAAAGGGAGAAATGACTGAGGACAAGTTAGAGGTTAAGGATAATTTTCCACTAGATACAGCTCGCCAGACAACTTCACTCTTCATTGAGGAACGCGAGGTAAAAACGCAAGATGGTAGCACTATGACTCTTCAGTTTCTAGCTTCCATGGATTTGCAAAAAGAAGCAGAGCAGATCAGTCTCCAGTTTCTTCCCTATACCTTGCTGGCATCCTTTCTGATTTCCCTCTTGGTGGCCTACATCTATGCTCGGACTATTGTTGCACCGATTTTGGAAATCAAGCGGGTGACCCGTCGGATGATGGATTTGGATGATCAAGTACGTTTGCGCGTGGATTCTAAGGATGAGATTGGTGATCTCAAGGAACAAATCAATAGCCTTTACCAGCATCTCTTGACTGTCATTGCGGACTTGCATGAGAAAAATGAAGCTATTCTCCA
>CAUUXT010000149.1:0-3461 GCA_963549015.1 uncultured Streptococcus sp. | reverse complement strand
TTTTGTTTGCCATCTTTTTCTCCTTTTCGTCTATTTAAGATAATAGGCTAGCTCCACAAGAAAACCGACGCGCGTTGCGTGGCAATGCAACCGAGCGTGTCGCAACCTCTTGCATCAAAGCTAAGGCTGTAATTTACAGCACCATAATAGAATAACACAAAGCCCCTGCGATTGCAAGGGATTTGTGAGCTTTTTTTCGTTTTTTTACTAACCTAAGTTACTAGAGTATGTTCTGATCCTCTTTCGTAAATAAAACTTAGTTTGACAATTTACCCATTTTTGGAGGTGGCGATAAAGATAGATACTGTCTGATCTGGATCATATTTTTCAAAATCAATACTATACTGACGTCGCAGTTCTCTTGCTTCTTCTGCCTGCCAAATTTGTTGCCAGGTATGAAGAAAACCTTTTGAATCACTTGTATCCACCTCAAATACTTGGTAGGTTTGTCCTGAAGTGTCAAAATCCCAGTCTTCTTTATCGGATAGACTACAGAGCGACAAGCTGTAATCCCCCTTGTAGTCGCTGACATAATCATGATAGACTGCATAAATCGAAAGCCCTTGGGCAAATGCCTCCTCTACTTCTTTCTGGTGTTCCTGCCATAGATGGCTAATTTTTTCCATCATGTTTGGATCTTGGAAATTATTTGTAGAGATACTACTGATTATTTTTAAAAACATTCCTTCGCTCCTTTTACTTTCACTTCTAAGGTGACTGACTAGCAATCAACCTCAGCTCTAAACTTTCTAGCTACCAAGAGGCTAATTCACGCAACAAAATGAAATAGCATTCTTTGCGTATAGGATATATCACACCATTCACTAAACTCCCTTTTCCCAGAAAAAACGATGCCTATAACAGACAAAACGTTCAATTTACCGGTCTCAACCAGAGCTGAAAAACAATGCAGGCTTCAACCAAGACCATCCTTCCAATTCTTATTGATATAGTCTGGAAAGTTTTTAACGAACATTTTTTGTGCTCAAGTCTAAGACATAAAGGGATTCCAACTCAAAGCAAAAATAGGAAATCGACGCGCGTTGTGTGGCAGTGTATCCAATCGTGGTCACAACCTCTTGCATCACAGCTAAAGATGTGATTTACAGCACCACGGTAGAATAACACAAAGCCCCTGCGATTGCAAGGGATTTGTGAGCTTTTTTTCGTTTTTTTAGGATGAAACTGTTTTCTCTTTTCATCTTTCCAAGATTACGGATTTATATCTATAAAAACCGCCTTTTCTTCTATATAGTGTGTGTCATTTTGACCTTGAATGTATCTTCTGATTGATCCGCTAGGATGTCCGCTATCGACTCGGTTTCTCTATAGTATCGCAGATACTGCTCCCGTCTCATCTGATGGCTAGCCAATACAAAAGATGCATCACGATTTCTCATAGTCGAATCTCGAGCTAAGCGCCTCTTTAATTCGGTCTCCTCATCCGTGTAGAAACAGATGGTTTTGTCAAAGAGTTCCTTGGGTAGAAAACCCACAGACATCCCTTCAACAATAAGAATTGGCTTTGCTCCAGACAAGACCTCGCTAGCTTTCCACGGTTCATCGATTGTCAAGACATCCATACCTGCCTGCAAGGCGAGAATATCTCTCTGTAAACTTGCCAATTCATGCGCCACTGGCAGACAAGCTGTCACCTTTTGATCTGGCGCTTGCTTTGGTACTACCAGGTGACGTTCTGAGGTGATATAGGGATCTGTTTCTAGTAAATTTACTGTAGTAGAATCTAAAACTTTGTACAATTCCTGTGCAAAGGTTGATTTACCTGAAGCCCCATGACCATAGATTCCTAGCGTCCTAATTCTTCCCGTTTCGATCTCTGAAACCAGTTGTTCTATCAGGTCTTTTTTCTTCATTCTCTCTTCACCTGTTCATAGCTTTCTTTTCCGTCATTAAGCTTGTCCCAAATCACCACTTGCCCACTTTTGAGAGATTTTTGCACATCGATAATCCGTTGATTAGAGGAACCTCGAAACTGGAGCATGAGATTGCGCTTGCTTTTATCATACCGTCCATCGACAAGGATGTCAATCAGCGATAAGAGTTCCAGTTTATCTGGAGTCTCCAGCATCATTTCTTCCCACGTGTAGCCCGTCCAGGACCAGATGTCTTTGTCTGGCAATTCCTTTCGAATGCGTTTAACGAGTGGTAAGAGAATGCCCGTATTAAGAAAGGGCTCTCCTCCTAGCAAGGTCAAGCCTTGAACATAAGGTTGGGCAAGATCTTCCATGATCTGTTCTTCTAACTCTGGCGTATAGGGAATGCCTGCGTTGAAAGACCAAGTCGCAACATTATAGCACCCTTCGCAGTGAAACATGCAACCTGATACATAGAGAGAGTTGCGCACACCTTCTCCATCGACAAAGTTAAAGGCCTTGTAATCAATAATCCGCCCTTTACTAAGTTCCTCACTTTTCCATTCACCTGGTTTTGGTGTATTCCATGTCATCCTTTTACTCCAAATCTATCCAGTAACGTTCTACGCCATTGCGAACATCCTCAAACACCCCGCCATTTGATACAATCACCGCCCTACTAGCAGGGTTTTCCACACTACAGGTCACAAGCGCTTTTTTGATATTCTTTTCCTTGGCAACTTGCAAACCTTGACGGAGAGCTTCTTTGGCATAACCTTTGCCTCTTTCGGAGGGGCGGATGGAATAGCCGATATGTCCGCCTTCTTCCAGCAAATAGTCATTGAGCCGCAATCGGATATTGAGAAATCCTACAGCTTGACCATCTATCGAAAAAGCGACTAACTGAATATCAGGCACCCACCCTTCAGGCAAATTAATCCCCATTTCATGATCCTGATTGTTTTTTAACCACTCTTCATAAGCAAAATTCTCAGCATCCCAAAATCCGCCATCATGGGCTGATTGAGTCTGTTCAAACTCTGCCATCATCTCTAAAACAGCTTCCTTATCCGCCAATATCGGCCTACGTAGTTCCATCCTTACCTCCCACCTAAGAGAAAAGCGAGAGCGAACTCTCACTTTTATTTTTTCTTGTTCTTGTTTAAAAACTGTTCTCTGAGGTTAAGCAAGCGTTCTTTTTTTCCTGTTCCACCTTTAGAGTGTTTCTCGTGATAACGGGTCACTTGAGCGCGTCCCTTATCATCTAATTGGTATTTCCCCATTCCGTCTCTTTCTAGTTTGTTACTTTATGTCCAGGTGTCTTAATGGTTGAACCATTCATATGTTTCACACGCGCAGCGATTTCCTTATGGCGCCCATTGACCATCGGACGAGCCTGAGGGTTACCTAGATAGCCACAAGTTCGTTTGACTACATCTACTGTTTTAGGGTCGCTATTCCCACAGTTTGGACAAGCAAAGCCCCTCTCTGTCGGTACAAAATCCCCTTCAAAGTCACACGTGTAACAATGGGCAATCGGAGTATTGGTCCCTAGATACCCTACACGATCATAGGCGTAGTCCCAGA
>CAUUXT010000148.1:0-3462 GCA_963549015.1 uncultured Streptococcus sp. | reverse complement strand
TGAACCGACGATCAAGCTTTTGCAGAGCCGTGCCTTACCACTTGGCTATACCGCCTCAACGTTTATTATTATACCTTGAAAATCATTTCCCGTCAATAGTTTCTTATTCTAAAATCCAATTTAAGAAGATAGATTATGTCATGTGAAGAAAAAAGGGAAAAGCAACTTGTAAAAATGAAGCTTACAGAGCTAGACAAATTAATTTTCTTTTCTTATAAATACAAATAAAGAATGGGGAAATTCTGACAAAGAGAAGTTTTTTGTAGATATACGCCTAAATATTCTGAAAATTCGTTTACTTTTTAGAAGATATATGTTATAATTTCCAATAAGCCTAAATTTTTCAAGAGGAGTTATATACATGAAAAAAAGCAGAGTATTGGTTGCAGCAGGGGTTGCCTTATTAGCGACTGGCGTACTAGCTGCCTGCGGTTCTTCTAAATCATCTGATTCAACAGCACCAAAAAATTATGGTTATGTTTATACAGCTGATCCGGAAACATTGGATTACCTCATTTCCGGGAAACAAAGTACTAAGATTGCCACTTCAAATGGTATTGACGGTCTCTTCACAAATGACAAATATGGGAATTTGACTCCCGCAGTTGCAGAAGACTGGTCAGTTTCAAAAGATGGTTTGACTTATACCTACAAAATCCGCAAAGGTGTTAAATGGATGACATCTGATGGGGAAGAGTACGCCGAAGTAACAGCTAAAGATTTCGTAAATGGTTTGAAACACGCAGCAGATAAGAAATCCGAAGCTCTATATCTAGCAGAAACTTCTGTTAAAGGATTATCTGATTATTTGTCTGGAAATTCAAAAGACTTTTCTACGGTAGGTGTGAAGGCAGTTGATGATTATACTCTTGAGTATACCTTGAACCAGCCAGAACCATACTGGAACTCTAAGATGGCTTACTCAATCTTCTGGCCATTGAACGAAGATTTTGAAAAATCAAAAGGATCAGATTTTGCCAAAGCAACAGATCCTACATCATTGCTTTATAATGGACCGTTCTTGCTAAAAGGTTTGACTACTAAATCTTCTATCGAATTTGCTAAGAATGAGCAGTACTGGGATAAGGATAATGTTCACCTTGATAAAGTTACCCTTGCTTTCTATGATGGTTCAGACCAAGAGTCCATTGAGCGTAACTTTACAAGTGGAGCATACAGCTATGCTCGCCTTTTCCCAACAAGTTCAAACTACTCTAAGGTAGCAGAAAGTTATAAGGATAATATCTTTTACACCCCATCGGGACCTGGTATTTTTGGTTTAGGTGTCAATATTGACCGTCAAGGTTACAAATACACTTCTAAGACAACTGATGAAGAAAAGTCTTCTACTAAGAAAGCCCTTCTTAACAAGGACTTCCGTCAGGCCTTGAACTTCGCCTTTGACCGTACTTCTTACTCAGCACAAATCAATGGTAAAGAAGGGGCTCCCCTTGCAGTTCGCAACCTCTTTGTGAAACCTGACTTTGTTTCTGCAGGAGACAAAACCTTCGGTGACTTGGTAACTGAAAAGATGGCTACTTATGGTGATGAGTGGAAGAACGTAAACTTTGCTGATGGTCAAGACGGTCTCTTCAATGCTGATAAAGCCAAAGCCGAATTTGCCAAAGCCAAAACTGCATTGGAAGCAGAAGGAGCAAAATTCCCTATCCACTTGGATATTCCAGTAGACCAAACTGCTAAGAGCTATATCGCTCGTATTCAATCCTTTAAACAAACAGTTGAAAAAGTACTTGGTGAAGATAATGTAGTGATTGATATCCAACAAGTTTCTAAAGATGAGTTGAACAATATCACCTACTATGCAGCAAGCGCTGCGGCAGAAGATTGGGATCTCTCAGGAGCAGTTGGATGGAATCCAGACTACGAAGATCCATCAACTTACCTTGATATCTTGAAAACAACTAATAGTGAGCAAACAAAAACATACATGGGTTACGATGATCCAGCAAATGCAGCAGCTGCACAAGTTGGTTTGAAAGAATATGATAAGTTAGTTGATGAAGCTGCTAAAGAAACTGACGATTTGAACGCTCGTTATGAAAAATACGCAGCAGCTCAAGCTTGGTTGACAGATAGCTCTCTCTTCCTTCCTGCTATGTCAGGTAGTGGAGCAGCACCATTCATTTCTCGTGTAGTACCATTCTCTGCGTCATACAGTCAATCTGGAGATAAGGGTTCAGATGTATACTTCAAGTATATTCAGTTGCAAGACAAGGTTGTAACGAAAGCTGATTACGAACAAGCTCGTGAGAAATGGCTCAAAGAGAAAAAAGAATCAAACGAAAAAGTTCAAAAAGAATTGACGAATCACGTTAAATAAATAACTCTCAAGAGAACTTTCTCTCCATGAGGAGAAGGTTCTTTTGGGATTTTAAAAGGAAACGATATGAAAAAATATATTTTTATGCGTGTCTTGCGCTCATTGTTGTCTATTTTCTTGGTGACAACCTTGACCTACACGATTATCTATACGATGGTTCCTCGGAAACTGATTTTCAAGCAGGATACCAACTACAACAAGATTGCAACGACTCCAGATAAGCGGGATAATTATGAGAATACCGTTTATGAACGTATGGGCTATATCGAGTACTACGATACTAAGGAGTTGCAAGAAAAAGCTAGCACAATGGACTCATCTGTAACAGTAGATGCCAATGATACCAATAAGGCAATCTACGAAAAATACATCAACCAACTCGGTAATGGTTGGACGTTAGGTGTCTTTTCAGAGAGTGGTCAGTTCTATGCTACGCGTGAAATTCCAATTTTTGAACGTGTTTTCAAATTCTATGCGAACTTACTTGATATTGATCATACAAACAAGATTCAAGACCCTGAAAATCCAAACTTGGAACGTTATCTTCGTTTTGAAAATGACCCTGCTATCGGATGGTCATTGGTTGGTTCAGGTACCAAACATAAATACCTTTTGTATTTCAACAATCAATTCCCGTTTGTACACCAAAACTTTGTGAACATTAACTTGGGTGACTCTTACCCAACTTATGCGAACACGCCAGTGCTTCAAGTTATCACACAAGGCCAAGGACAAACCAAGACATCAGAAGTTCAATTCCCTACGGGTAAAAAGACTTCGTCTGTAGATATTTACTCTCGTACCTACAAATCTCCAAGTCAGGCAGATGCGCGTGAAATAGCTAACTATGGTAAGGACGATCCATATACAGCTACAGAAAGTAACTACCAATATCCATCTATGATTGCAAGCTCAGCTGTTGCTGGTTTGATTGGTTTGGTTATTTCGTATGCTATTGCGATTCCTCTTGGATCCGCTATGGCTCGCCACAAGAATACTTGGATTGATAGCTTCTCAACAGGTGCTCTAACCTTCTTGCTTGCCCTTCCAACGATTGCTTTGGTTTATATCGTTCGCTTGATTGGATCATCTATTGGTCTTCCAGACTCATTCCCTATCCT
>CAUUXT010000147.1:0-3468 GCA_963549015.1 uncultured Streptococcus sp. | reverse complement strand
CAGTCCACAAGAAGCAACAAGCTACTATCTCACTGTTAACGTAAATCGCCAGTCTTACAATAAAACAGCCAAAACAGACGAGGCTCAAAAAACATCAACAAAAGAAGCTCTTCTCAACAAAAACTTCCGTCAGGCCTTGAACTTTGCCCTTGACCGTCATTCTTACACGGCTCAGTTGAATGGTGAAGAAGGTGCGGACAAAATTATCCGTAACAGCCTAGTGCCTCATGACTACGTTCAAGTAGGTGAAAAAACTTTTGGAGAGTTGGCTCAGGCAGAGCTCGTTTCATATGGAGACCAGTGGAAAGATGTAGCTCTTACAGATGGCAAAGATACGATTTACAGTCCTGAAAAGGCTAAGGCATCCTTTGCTAAAGCTAAGACAGAATTGCAAGCCAAGGGTGTTACTTTCCCAATCCATTTGGATATCCCAGTTGAACAAACAGATGTAATCGCGGTTCAACAAACCAATTCACTCAAGCAGTCTATCGAGTCAACACTTGGTACTGAAAATGTCATTGTCGATGTTCTTCAAATGACAGATAATGAAAAAATGAGCATTACGTCTCAAGCCAAGGTTCCATCTCAAAAAGATTATGACCTGAACGGAACTGGTTGGGGGCCTGACTATCAAGACCCAGCTACCTACCTCAACATTCTTGATGCCAAGAAGGGTTCTGCCCTTAAACACTTGGGTATCACCCGTGGAAAAGACCCAGAAGTGATGGCTCAAGTTGGTCTAGATGAATACAAGAAACTCTTGGATGATGCCGCAGCTGAAACCAGCGACCTCAATAAGCGTTATGAGAAATACGCTAAAGCTCAAGCTTGGGTGTCTGATAGCTCGCTCTTGATCCCAGTTGCGTCTTCAGGTGGTTCTCCAACTGTTAGCCGAACTGTACCATTCTCAAAAGCATACTCTCAAGTCGGGATCAAGGGAGATCCATTTGTATTCAAAGGATTAGAGTTGCAAAATGACGTCGTGACTGCAAAAGAATACGAAGAAGCCTTCAAGAAATGGCAACAAGAAAAAATCGAAACAAATGCCAAATACCAAAAAGAACTTGAAAAACACGTTAAGTAATCTATAAACAGAAAAGGAAGTTGCAGAAAAACTGTGCTTCCTTTTTTGTTTTGAGACAGTAGTCGTTGTAAAAGCAGTAACTTTACATTTTTGAATAAATTTGATAAAATACGGTTATGTTACAAAACGTAACATCGAGGAGCAATTGAGGAGTAGATGATCAAAATGAAAAGAAGACTAATCGGGACAGGTCTTGTCTTAGCGACAGGGATTTTGCTTTCGGCGTGTGGACAGTTCAACGCAAATACTAGCACTTATTCATCAACATTTAGTGCGAATCCAACAACTTTTAACTATCTTCTAGATTATTATGCAGATAACACTGCCGTTATTACCAATCTTGTAGATGGTTTGCTAGAAAATGATAGCTATGGAAATCTAACGCCAGCTCTAGCTGAAGATTGGTCAGTTTCGGCGGATGGTTTAACCTATACCTATAAACTCAGGAAAGATGCCAAGTGGTACACTGCTGATGGAGAAGAGTACGCTCCAGTAAAAGCTCAAGACTTTGCCACTGGGATTAAGTATGCTGCGGACAACAAGGGTCAAGCCATGGATCTCGTCCAAAACTCTATCAAGGGATTGAATGACTATGTGACGGGTGTGACCAATGACTTTTCAACTGTTGGTGTGAAGGCTTTGGATGACTACACAGTCGAGTACACTTTGACTCGACCAGAACCGTACTGGAATTCAAAGACAACCAATAGTATCCTTTTCCCAGTCAACGAAGAGTTCTTGAAATCAAAGGATAAAGATTTTGGTACCTTGACACCAGACAGTATCCTTTATAATGGTCCGTATCTGTTAAAAGATTTCACATCAAAATCTTCAATCGAGTATGTGAAGAATCCACACTATTATGACCATGATAAAGTAACTATTGAAAAAGTTAAGTTAGCCTACTTTGATGGGTCGGATCAGGAGATGACCATTCGAAACTTTGAAAATGGCGCCTACTCGATTGCAGGAGTCTATCCAAATAGTTCGAACTATGCTAAGACAAAAGAAAAATACCAAGACAATATCGTTTATAGCTTACAAGATAAGACATCTTGGTACTTTAACTTTAACGTCAATCGCAAAACCTATAATCATACCGCTAAAACAACGGACGAACAAAAGAAATCAGCTCAAACAGCTATCTTAAATAAAAATTTCCGTCAGGCTATCAACTTTGGTATTGATCGAACAGCCTACTCTGCTCAATCTAACGGTGAAGAAGCAGCGAGCAAAACCCTTCGTAATACTCTGGTTCCCCCAACATTTGTGCAGGTGGGAGATAAGACCATTGGAGAAGTAACAGCTTCTAAGCTTGTGAACTACGGAACTGAGTGGTCAGGTATCAATTTGGCAGACGCTCAAGATGCTTACTTTAACAAGGAAAAGGCCCAAGCAAAATTTGCAGAAGCTAAAAAGGAATTAGAAGCCCGAGGCGTAACTTTCCCAATCCATTTGGATGTCCCTGTTGATCAGACGAATAAAAATGCGGTTTCTGGTATGAACTCGGTTAAACAAACCCTTGAAACAGTACTAGGTTCTGACAATATCGTCATTGATGTTCAACAGCTTTCTACAGATGACTTTGGAAATGTTGCCTTCCTAGCGCCAAATCCAGCAGCTCGTGACTACGACTTAAACTTTGATGGTTGGGTTGGTGATTACCAGGATCCATCAACTTATCTAGATCCCTTCAATGCTGAAACCGGCTTCTATCTCAAGATTTTTGGCCTTGATGCCAAGGAAGACCAAGAGCTCATCAAGAGTTTGGGGCTCGATACCTATACACAACTCCTGAAAGAAGCAGATGCCGAGAACAAAGATGTCGCTAAGCGTTATGAAAAATACGCTGAAGCCCAAGCTTGGATGATTGACAATTCTCTAATCATGTCTGCTATGTCAAATGGTGGGACAGCCTCTGTAACTAAGGTAACTCCGTTTACACGTGCCTACTCCCTAGTGGGTATCAAGGGTGACGGAAATAATTATAAGTACATGAGATTGCAAAAGGACCCTGTTACCAAGAAACAATTTGACGAAGCCAAGGCTAAGTGGGAAGCAGAAAGTAAAAAGGCTATTGAAAAGAGCCAAAAAGAGTTTGAAAATCATATCAAATAAAAACAGAAATGGGGCCCCATAATAAGGGGTCTTGTTTTTGTTTTATCAAGGATTCTGTTAATGGAAGTCATAAATTCAAAATATAGCTAAGAAAAAATGAATGAAAACGCTGATAATAGCGGGAATGGATGGAATTTCTTTCATGATTGTGATATAATAATCATAATTATTAACGTGTATAGGGGATTGCCATGAGTAGACGTTCAAAGAGAAATCGTTCAGGAAATGTGAAGCGAAGTATTAATATAGCCTTATTAGCCATTTAT
>CAUUXT010000146.1:0-3525 GCA_963549015.1 uncultured Streptococcus sp. | reverse complement strand
CAGATACAATGGTAGCATCAGGAATGGTTCCCTCGCTATTGACTTTCCAGATGTGGACCGCCAAGGTTTCTGCTTGACGGAAGATCGAGATAGGGCTGGTAACACTGAGGATATTCCAGTTAGACCAGTCAAGGGCTGGAGCAGATTGTCCTGCCGTATAGATAAGAGCGGCGGCCTCACCAAAGATACGGCCAGATGCCAAGACAACACCCGTTACGATACCTGGAAGAGCTTCTGGAATGACAACATGGACCACCGTCTCCCAACGAGAAATTCCAAGGGCCAGACCAGCCTCACGTTGTGTATGGTGAACGTGTTTTAAACTGTCCTCAACATTTCGAGTCATCTGAGGGAGGTTAAAGACTGTCAAGGCCAAGGCACCTGAAATGATTGAAAATCCATACTCAAACTGGACTACAAAAATCAAGTAACCAAAGAGACCCACAACGACTGATGGTAGAGAAGACAAGATTTCAATACAGGTTCTGACAAAATTTGTCACAGGACCCTTTTTTGCATATTCAGCTAGGTAAATCCCAGCCCCCATAGACAAAGGCACAGAGATAATCAAAGTAATGACTAAAAGGAAGAAGGAATTGTAGAGCTGAATCCCGATACCCCCACCTGCTTGATAAGAGGAAGATTTCCCAGTCAAGAAGGACCAAGAGATGTGAGGTAACCCTCTCACCAAGATATAGAGAATCAAGGATGCCAAGATGGCCACGATGATACCCGCGATGGTATAGAGGACAGCTGTTGCAAGTTTATCTAATTTCTTAGCGTGCATAGTTTTTCTTTCCTCTTTCTTTCGTAATCAATTTAATCACACTGTTAAAGGCCAAACTCATCAAGAGCAATACCAAGGCCAGTGACCAGAGAACGTTATTATCAACCGTTCCCATGACGGTATTTCCGATACCCATAGTCAATACAGATGTCAAGGTCGCAGCTGGTGTTGTTAGCGAGGTTGGGATAACTGCTGAGTTTCCGACCACCATCTGAATAGCAAGGGCTTCACCGAAGGCACGCGCCATCCCAAAGACCACTGCAGTAAAAATACCTGAACGTGCTGCTTTCAAGGTCACACGCCAGATGGTTTGCCAACGAGTGGCTCCCATAGCTAAACTGGCTTCACGGTAATGACGAGGAACAGCACGCAAGCTGTCTGTTGTCATAAAGGTTACAGTTGGTAGGATCATGACAAAGAGAACGAAAATCCCTGACAAGATCCCAAAACCAGTTCCACCAAAGACGCTACGAACAAAAGGCACCACAACTTGCAAACCGATAAATCCATAGACGGCTGAAGGAATCCCGACGAGGAGTTCAATGGCTGGTTGCAAGATTTTTGCACCCTTTGGCGATACTTCTGTCATAAAAACTGCTGCTCCAATAGCAAAGGGAGTTGCGATGAGGGCAGATAAAATCGTCACAATAAAGGAACCCAAAATCATCGGAAGGGCACCAAATTGTTTCCCTGAAGGATTCCAAGTTTGTCCAAAGAGGAAATCAAAGATGTTGACCCCATTGACAAAGAAGGTCGACAAACCTTTTTGGGCTACAAAAATCAAAATCATCGCTACAATGATGACAATCAAAGAAAGGCAAGTGAAGGTCAAACCTTTACCAAACTTCTCAAGGCGAGAGTTCTTTGAAGGAGAGAGTAATTTTTTCGATAATTCTTCCTGATTCATTATTGACCTCCTTCTACTGCTGTAACGGTACCTGAAGCATCCTTTTGGACTTTCATTTCATTGATGGAAATATAGCCCATGCCCTTAACAATTCCATTTTGGGCTTCATCTGAGAGGACGAAATTCAGGAATTCAGCAGCTAACTCGTTTGGCTGACCGAGTGTGTACATATGTTCATAAGACCACAAAGGCCAATTGTTAGTCGTTACATTTTCAGACGTAGGTTCATACCCATTCAGTTTCATACTTTTCACTGAGTCATCTACATAGGCAAAGGCTAGGTAAGAAATAGCTCCAGGTGTTTGGGATACAATCGACTTGACCATCCCGTTAGAATCCTGTTCTTGGCTCTGCATTGACGATTGGCCATTCATAACCACCGTATCAAACGTCGCTCGTGAACCAGAACTTGCTGCTCGGTTGATGATTGAAATGGCCAGGTCTTTACCCCCAACTTCTTTCCAGTTGGTCACTTCACCTGTAAAGATTTTGCGAAGTTGCTCGGTTGTGAGATTTTCGACAGTCACTTCCTTGTTTACAATCACTGCAAGACCAGCCACTGCAACCTTGTGGTCTACTAGAGCTGAAGCATCGATTCCATCTTTTTCCTCTGCAAAGACGTCAGAGTTCCCGATGTCTACTGCTCCAGACTGGACTTGGGAAAGTCCTGTACCCGATCCACCACCTTGAACATTGACTGTTTTTCCGATGTTTCTAGAACTAAATTCATCTGCTGCTGCTTCGACAAGAGGTTGAAGAGCTGTTGAACCAACAGCTGTCATGGATTCTCCACGATCAATCCAGCTAGCACATCCTGCTAGAGAACCTGCCACCAAAAGAGTCGCAAGAGATAGGACGAGCTTTTTTCTTTTTTTCACTGTTATTCTCCTTGAACATAATGATAAATGTTCTGATTTCTTCCGTTTGTCCTGATCATCCAATTATCATCAATGATTGTCCCGCTTTATTTTTTAGACATTCTTAGGGGCGGACAATTCCATCGTATAATATAAGTAATAATAAAAGACTATCAGAAAAAACTCATAATTCCACTATAACATAGAATAGGCTCTTTGACTAGCTTTTTCACTTGAATCTGAGGCCTTTTGGATAATAATTTTTTAAAACATTTCCAGTAACTTTTGCAAAGCCCAGACCGTTTCCATGAACCAGAACTTGATACCAGCCATTTGGTAGACTTTCAGCTAGCTGAACTGTTTCACCAGCCACATATTTTACAAAGTCCTCATCCTTAATTTCGACACTTTGTTTTACTTGACTTGGTTTCAAGGCTAATCCCAGAGCAAAGCTTGGTTCGAAGCGTTTCTTCTTAAAAGTCCCCAGATGGAGGCCATTTCGGGCAATTTTGAGCTTCCCTAGATCAGGTAGCATCTCTGGCAAGAGATAGAGCTGATCTCCAAAAGTCTGCAAGATACCAGTTAGATTGACCTGCAAGTGTTTTTGGGCAAAATCACGCCACAAATCCAGTTGTTCGCGACTGAGATTGGGCTTGCTGGCTTTGAATTTGGGTGCTGGATTTTCTCCCTTGAACTGCAAATGGGCAACAAACTGACCTTCTCCCTTAAAATGGTGAGGGTACATCCGAGCCGTTTCAGGAAGATCAATTCCTGCTACCATACCGTTCACATGCTCGACTGGAAGCAGTTCAAAATCATAAGTATCTAGTAACCAGTGAACGATCTCTTCATTTTCCTCAGGTGACCAAGTACAGGTCGAATAGATCAAACGACCACCTTCAGCAAGCATGGTCACTGCATCTTCTAAAATTTCTCTTTGGAGACTAGCACATTGGCAAGGATAATCGGTACTC
>CAUUXT010000145.1:0-3540 GCA_963549015.1 uncultured Streptococcus sp. | reverse complement strand
AGGTGCTGGAGATTGGCGCTCCTATGTCTTGCCAGCAGTCATTCTAGGTTTGCTGGGAGCACCAAGTACAGCAATCTGGATTCGTCGTTACATGATTGACTTGCAATCTCAAGACTTCGTACGTTTTGCTCGCGCCAAAGGTTTGTCTGAAAAAGAAATTTCAAATAAACACGTCTTTAAAAATGCCATGGTTCCTTTGGTTTCAGGTATTCCAGGTGCCGTAATCGGGGTTATTGGTGGTGCAACATTGACAGAAACAGTCTTCGCCTTCCCAGGTATGGGTAAAATGTTGATTGACTCTGTTAAGGCATCAAATAACTCAATGGTAGTTGGTCTCGTCTTCATCTTTACATGTATTTCTATCTTCTCACTCTTTGTAGGAGATATCTGGATGACTATGCTTGACCCACGTATTAAATTGACAGAGAAAGGAGGCAAATAATGTCAACAATTGATAAAGAAAAATTTCAGTTCGTAAAACGTGATGATTTTGCCTCTGAAACGATTGATGCTCCTGCCTACTCTTACTGGGGCTCTGTATTTAGACAGTTTTTAAAGAAAAAATCAACAGTTATCATGTTGGGAATATTGGTAGCTATTATTTTGATGAGTTTTATCTATCCGATGTTTTCAGACTTTGACTTTAATGATGTAAGTAAGGTTAATGACTTTAGCGCTCGTTTTATTAAGCCCAATGCCGAACACTGGTTTGGTACTGATAGCAATGGTAAATCCTTGTTTGATGGAGTTTGGTTCGGTGCGCGTAATTCTATCCTCATTTCTGTAATTGCTACTTTTATCAACCTTGTGATTGGGGTTATTGTTGGTGGAATTTGGGGAATTTCAAAATCTGTTGACCGCGTCATGATGGAAGTTTATAACATTATTTCAAACATTCCATCTCTCTTGATTGTTATCGTCTTGACTTACTCAATTGGTGCTGGTTTCTGGAATTTGATCTTCGCTATGAGTGTGACGACTTGGATTGGTATTGCTTATTCAATTCGTATTCAAATCATGCGTTACCGTGACTTGGAATACAACCTTGCTTCTCAAACACTTGGAACACCAACCTTTAAAATCATCGTGAAAAATATCATGCCACAATTGGTATCTGTTATTGTTTCTACGATGACCTTGATGTTGCCAAGCTTTATCTCTTATGAGGCTTTCCTTTCCTTCTTTGGATTGGGGTTGCCTGTAACAGTACCAAGTTTGGGACGTTTGATCTCAGATTACTCACAAAACGTTACGACCAATGCGTACTTGTTCTGGATTCCATTGACAACCTTGATCTTGGTATCCCTATCTCTATTCGTTGTTGGTCAGAACTTAGCGGATGCTAGTGATCCACGTACACATAGATAGGAGTAGACATGACAAAAGAAAGTAATGTAATTTTGACTGCTCGCGATATCGTCGTGGAATTTGACGTTCGTGACAAGGTTCTGACGGCTATCAGAGGCGTTTCTCTAGAACTGATTGAAGGGGAAGTTCTTGCCTTGGTAGGTGAGTCTGGTTCTGGGAAATCTGTATTAACAAAAACCTTTACAGGGATGTTGGAAGATAATGGACGCATTGCCCAAGGAAGCATCGATTATCGTGGACAAGACTTGACAGCCTTGACTTCGAACAAAGAATGGGAGAAAATCCGTGGTGCTAAAATTGCAACCATCTTCCAAGACCCAATGACAAGTTTGGATCCAATTAATACAATCGGTAGCCAAATCACAGAAGTTATCGTTAAACACCAAGGGAAAACAGCTAAGGAAGCCAAAGAAATGGCAATCGACTATATGAACAAGGTCGGAATTCCAGACGCTGAAAAACGTTTTGACGAGTATCCTTTCCAATATTCTGGAGGGATGCGCCAACGTATCGTTATTGCGATTGCCCTTGCGTGTCGCCCAGATATTTTGATCTGTGATGAGCCAACGACGGCCCTTGATGTAACCATTCAAGCGCAAATCATTGATTTGCTTAAAACTTTGCAAGATGAGTACCACTTCACCATTATCTTTATCACCCATGACCTTGGTGTGGTAGCAAGTATTGCGGATAAGGTGGCGGTTATGTATGCTGGGGAAATTGTAGAGTATGGAACAGTTGAGGAAGTCTTCTACGACCCACGTCATCCATACACTTGGAGTCTCTTATCTAGCTTGCCACAGCTCGCTGATGATAAAGGGGAATTGTACTCTATCCCTGGAACACCACCGTCTCTTTATACTGAGTTGAAAGGTGATGCCTTTGCCCTTCGTTCAGATTATGCGATGCAAATTGACTTTGAACAGAAAGCGCCTCAGTTTTCAGTCACTGATACTCACTGGGCTAAGACTTGGTTGCTTCATGAGAATGCTCCTAAGGTTGAAAAACCAGAAATCATCGCAGATTTACATGATAAAATTCGTGATAAAATGGGCTTTGCTCATCTAGAAGACTAGGAGGAAGGAAATGTCTGAAAAATTAGTAGAAATTAAAGATTTAGAAATTTCCTTCGGTGAAGGAAGTAAGAAGTTTGTTGCCGTTAAAAACGCTAACTTCTTTATCAACACGGGAGAAACTTTCTCTCTCGTTGGTGAATCTGGTAGTGGGAAAACGACGATTGGTCGTGCCATTATTGGTTTGAATAATACTAGTAAAGGTGAAATCATCTTTGACGGTCATAAGATCAATGGGGAAAAATCTCATAAGGAATCTTCAGAGTTGATCCGCCGTATCCAGATGATTTTCCAAGACCCTGCAGCCAGTTTAAATGAACGTGCGACAGTTGACTATATCATCTCTGAAGGTCTTTACAACTACCACTTGTTCAAAAACGAAGAAGAGCGAAAAGAAAAAGTTCAAAAGATGATTCATGAAGTCGGTCTTTTGAAAGAGCACTTGACCCGTTACCCACACGAGTTTTCTGGTGGTCAACGTCAACGTATTGGGATTGCCCGTGCTCTTGTGATGGAACCTGATTTCGTTATTGCGGATGAGCCGATTTCAGCCTTGGACGTGTCTGTTCGTGCGCAAGTCTTGAACTTGCTCAAGAAGTTTCAAAAAGAATTGGGCTTGACCTATCTCTTTATCGCGCATGACTTGTCAGTTGTTCGCTTTATCTCAGATCGTATCGCAGTTATCTATAAGGGTGTTATCGTTGAAGTAGCGGAGACAGAGGAGTTGTTTAACAATCCTGTTCATCCGTACACTCAAGCACTTCTATCTGCTGTACCGATTCCAGATCCAATCTTGGAACGTAAGAAGGTCTTGAAAGTCTATGATCCTAGCCAACATGACTATGAGACAGACAAACCATCTATGGTGGAAATTCGTCCAGGTCACTATGTTTGGGCTAATCAAGCGGAAGTTGCTCGCTACAAAGAAGCACTTAAAAAATAAACAGATTAGGAGAGGACCGAAAGGTCTTCTCATTTTTAATAGAAAAATTCCCCTTTTACGAGTTTGTAAAAGGGGATTGTATTGTAATTAACGTTTAGACCAGGTGCGTTTCATAAAGAGTAGCAAAATTGGGTAAATCTCTAAGCGACCTGCAAT
>CAUUXT010000144.1:0-3582 GCA_963549015.1 uncultured Streptococcus sp. | reverse complement strand
GTGCAAAATTGAACCCAAATATTGTTGGTAAACCAGCTACATGGATTGCTGAGCAAGCAGGATTCAAAGTACCAGAAGGTACAAATATCTTGGCTGCTGAATGTGCAGAAGTTGGAATTAAAGAACCATTGACTCGTGAAAAATTATCACCTGTTATTGCGGTTTTGAAAGCGGAAGATACTGAAGATGGACTTAAAAAAGCTCGTCAAATGGTTGAATTTAATGGTCTAGGACACTCAGCTGCTATCCATACAAAAGACGAAGCTCTTGCAAAACGTTTCGGTACGGAAATAAAGGCAATGCGTATTATCTGGAACTCTCCATCTACCTTTGGTGGTATCGGTGATGTATACAACGCCTTCATTCCATCATTAACACTTGGATGTGGTTCATACGGACACAACTCAGTTGGTGATAACGTATCAGCTATCAACCTTCTTAACATCAAGAAAGTAGGGAAACGTAGAAATAATATGCAATGGTTTAAAGTTCCTTCAAAAATCTACTTCGAACGTAACTCAATTCAATATCTTCAAACTTGCGAAGGTATCGAACGTGTCATGATTGTTACCGATAAATCAATTGAAAAACTCGGTTTTGTACAACGTGTGATTGACCAATTGAATCTTCGTAAAAACAAAGTCACGATTCAAGTCTTCTCAGATGTTGAACCAGATCCAGATATCACAACAGTTCGTCGTGGTGTTGAAGTAATGCGTTCGTTTGAACCAGACACTATCATTGCCCTTGGTGGTGGTTCACCAATGGATGCAGCTAAAGGTATGTGGATGTTCTATGAACAGCCAGACGTTGACTTCGGTGACCTCGTTCAAAAATTCATGGATATCCGCAAACGTGCCTTCAAATTCCCATCACTTGGTAAGAAAGCACAATATATCGGTATTCCAACAACATCTGGTACAGGTTCAGAAGTAACACCGTTTGCAGTTATCTCTGACAAGGCAAACAACCGGAAATACCCAATCACTGACTACGCTTTGACACCAACCATTGCAATTGTTGACCCTGCTTTAGTAGAATCTGTTCCAGCATTTATTGCTGCTGACACAGGTATGGATGTCTTGACACACGCAACTGAAGCTTATACTTCTAACTTTGCCAATGACTATACAGATGGTATTGCTCTTCAAACCATCAAGTTAGTCTTCAAATACTTGGAAAAATCTGTAAAAACAGCTGACCCAGAGGCCCGTGAAAAGATGCATAATGCCTCTACAATGGCTGGTATGGCCTTCGCCAATGCCTTCCTTGGAATGAGTCACTCAATGGCGCATAAGATTGGTGCTGTTCACCACACCATTCACGGACGTACAAATGCTATTTTACTTCCTTATGTTATCCGTTACAACGGAACTCGTCCATCTAAAACTACAACATGGCCTAAGTACAATTACTGGAAAGCTGATGAAAAATTCCAAGATATCGCTCGTATGCTAGGTCTTCCTTGCTCAACACCAGAAGAAGCGGTTGAAGCTTATGCCAAAGCAGTTTACGATCTTGGTGAAGCAGTTGGAATCACAATGAACTTCAAAGGCTTTGGTATCGATGAAAAAACTTGGAAAGACAGCTTGCATGAGATTGCCTTACTTGCTTACGAAGATCAATGTTCACCTGCAAACCCACGCTTGCCGATGGTAGCTGACATGGAAGAAATCATGGCAGATGCTTACTATGGTTATGCAGAACGTCCAGGACGTCGTAAATAATCGTTTATCAGCCTAGAGGCAGGAGTTATCCTGTCTCTTTTTTGTGAACTCAGATAGACCTGGAATTAAGGTTGAGTGTAGAAATGGAGATAATATACGGACATTATAAAAGATTGTAGGGATATATTTAAAAATTAAAGAATAAGTGAATGAAAAGGAGTAGAAAAGTAGAAAAGCAAGAGAGAAAATCGACGCCCATACTTGCAATTAAACTCAAATAGTTATATAATAGGTGTGTTGAAAGGTGATTTGTAGTGATTCAAGTTACTCTTTTCACAATAAAATTTTCATGATTTTCATAAGGAGGAAATCACTAATGGTAGTTAAAGTTGGTATTAACGGTTTCGGACGTATCGGTCGTCTTGCTTTCCGCCGTATCCAAAACGTAGAAGGTGTTGAAGTTACTCGCATCAACGACCTTACAGATCCAGTGATGCTTGCACACTTGTTGAAATAAGATACAACTCAAGGTCGTTTCGACGGTACTGTAGAAGTTAAAGAAGGCGGATTTGAAGTTAACGGTAAATTCGTTAAAGTTTCTGCTGAACGTGATCCAGAACAAATCGACTGGGCTAACGACGGTGTAGAAATCGTTCTTGAAGCAACTGGTTTCTTTGCTACTAAAGCAGCTGCTGAAAAACACTTGCACGCTGGTGGTGCTAAGAAAGTTGTTATCACTGCTCCTGGTGGATCAGATGTTAAAACAGTTGTATTTAACACTAACAATGATATTCTTGATGGAACTGAAACAGTTATCTCAGGTGCTTCATGTACTACAAACTGTTTGGCTCCAATGGCTAAAGCTCTTCATGACAACTTCGGTATCGTTGAAGGTTTGATGACTACTATCCACGGTTACACTGGTGACCAAATGGTTCTTGATGGACCACACCGTAAAGGTGACCTTCGCCGTGCTCGTGCTGCTGCAGCTAACATCGTTCCTAACTCAACTGGTGCTGCTAAAGCAATCGGTTTGGTTATCCCTGAATTGAACGGTAAATTGGACGGAGCTGCTCAACGTGTTCCTGTTCCAACAGGTTCTGTAACTGAATTGGTAGCAGTTCTTGATAAGAACGTTACTGTTGATGAAGTAAACGCAGCTATGAAAGCAGCTTCTAACGAATCATATGGTTACACTGAAGATCCAATCGTATCTTCTGATATCGTAGGTATGTCATTCGGTTCATTGTTTGACGCAACTCAAACTAAAGTTCTTGACGTTGACGGTAAACAATTGGTTAAAGTTGTTTCATGGTATGACAACGAATTGTCTTACACTTCACAACTTGTTCGTACTCTTGAATACTTTGCAAAAATCGCTAAATAATTCTTGAGTCGATAAAAAAGCAAGGCCAGAAAGCCTTGCTTTTTTGTATAGATAAAAGAATAGATGATAATGTCATCCATTCTTTTTTAATTCTTTTTCAAAAGTATCCGATAGAACAGTGAAACTCAATTTTTCTAAGGTGAGTGGATGGGTAAAAGAAAGGCGAAAGGCGTGAAGCATAAGCCGGCTTGCTTTTGATTTACTATTATAGAGAGGGTCGCCCAAGATAGGATGCTTGTGATGAGAGAGGTGAACACGAATCTGATGCGTTCGACCGGTCTTTAGCTTGCAACGAACAAGGGTAGTCTGATTTGGAAATTGCTTTAATCGACTGATATGCGTTTCAGCATATTGTCCATTTTTTGCATCAACTATTCTTTTTCTACGATCGTGGCGATCACGGCCGATTTTATCTCGGAAGATAAGTTCTTTACTCTCTACTCGTCCTTCTACGAGTGCCCAGTACTCGCGAGCGATTTCTTTTTTCTCCAACAAGCGATTGAGGCTGGGCAGGATAAAAGGGTTCTT
>CAUUXT010000143.1:0-3648 GCA_963549015.1 uncultured Streptococcus sp. | reverse complement strand
TGTTCCATTTTCTTCCTCTTATTTTTCTAATTCTACTAAAACACTAAGGGCAGATAAGACGTAAAGCGGGGCTGTTTCCGCTCGAAGAATCCTTGGACCAAGTCCTGCTAAGACGGCTCCTTCGGCTTCAAAACTTTCAATTTCTGCAGGTGAAAGACCGCCTTCTGGGCCAAAGATAAAGAGCAATTTGGCTCCTTTTTCAAGACCAGTGACTGCTTGTAAGAGCGCAGTAGCTTCTCCTTCTTTTGCTGATTCTTCATAGGCTACTATGATAGAGTCAAACTGATCCAGCTGAGCTAGAAAATCTGCTTTTTTCTCGAAAAGCTGAATACTTGGGACGATATTACGCTTGCTTTGTTCTGCTGCTCCAAGGGCAATTTTTTCTAGTTTTTCAATCTTTTTACCCAATTTCTTGCCATCCCACTTGGCAACCGACCAATCGGCAGGAAAGCCCCAGATTTGGCTAGCTCCTAGTTCCGTCACTTTTTGAGTGATAAACTCCAGCTTGTCTCCCTTGGGAAAGCCTGATGCGATGGTGACTTGAACGGGCAGTTCCACATTGTCAGTTAATTCTTGGACCAATTCAAACTGACATGCTTCCACATCCAGCACGCGCGCCAAGCGCTTGATGCCATCATCAAAGACTAAGGTCACCTCATCCTCTTCTTTCAGCCGCATGACCTGAAACATATGCTTGATGGTTTCCTTGTCCTCGATAGTTACAGGAGAGATTGCACTGCCTTTGACAAAATACTGCTGCATGCTAGCCTCCAATCACACCAGAAATATCCTTGGTCTTCTTAAAGACACAGGCATTCCATTCCCCTTGAATCATGTGGGTTTCAAGGAAAAATCCAGCTGACTCAGCTGACTCGCGCACCATGTCCCACTTGTCCTTGATAATCCCACTCATGATCAGGTAGCCTTCGTTCTTGACCAAACGATAAGCATCATCTGTCAGATGAATGAGAATATCCGCCAAGATATTGGCCACAATGACATCTGCTTCAATCTCCACACCCTTGAGCAAATCTCCAGTAGCAACATGGATGTTTTCCATGCCAGGGTTGAGCTCGATATTTTCCTGAGCGACACGAACCGCCACATCATCCAGGTCATAGGCGAAGATTTCCTTGGCACCCAGAAGCGAGCTGGCAATAGAAAGAACACCTGAACCAGTTCCTACATCAAGCACCGTTTCGCCGCCACGAAGAACCTGCTCCAAGGCGAAAAGGCTCATCTTGGTCGTTGGATGCGTTCCAGTCCCAAAAGCCATGCCTGGATCCAGCTTGATAATCTTTTCTCCAGCAGCCGCCTCGTAGTCCGTCCAGGACGGCACAATGGTCAAGTTGTGAGTGATGCGAGCTGGCTCATAGTATTTCTTCCAGTTGTCTGCCCAGTCTTCCTCAGCCAAGGCAGTCGTGCCCATCTTGACCTCTCCTAGATCCATAAAATCAGTTAATTCTGCCAGGCGAGCCTGCAAATCTGCCTCAACCACTGCTACATCAACCGTATCAGGATAGTAGGCGGTCACTACGATTTCTTCATGTTGCTCGACCTCTGGGAAAATCTCACCAAAACGGTCGACATTCCCCACATAGTCCATGCTGTCTTCAATCGCAACACCTTGCGCCCCCAGCTCAATCAAGAGATTGGAGACCAGCTCCTCTCCCTCACGCTTCACTGTAACTTTTAACTCTTGCCATGTTTCCATTTTGAATCTTCCTTATTTTTCTTGAATTCCTCAATCACATCTGTGTAGTGTTCTTTCATTGCGCTATGAATCTGCTGTTTAAAAATACCAAACGTAAGATAATAAACAAATAGAACAATTCCTTCAAACAGTATCAGAAACAAAAAATATTCTGAAAATGAAAGTGTTTGATTATTCTCACCTTGTAAAGACAGAACATACAGCAGCCCCCAGATAACAGCCATAGAAATCCCAGCTACTTTCATACCACTCTCTCTCTGCTTCTTTAACTTTAAATATTCCAAATAGATGAATGTAGCTTCTTCTCTAGAATATTGTCCTGTTTTTAGTTTGCGTTTAACTTCCTTGTTTAACGTCGTTGTTGCAATTGCAAAAATCATTTTATTTCCTCCATATAATCCCTCACCCTATCCTGCAACTGGGGTACAACCTTATCTGAGCCAAGAAACTCCTCAACGCTCATCAGTTTGTAGCCCTGCCCTTCATCACCAAAGACAATCTTGTCAAACTGTTCCTGCGTTAACTTACCAACTAGAAAGACGGATTCCTTCCCCTCAAAAAGCATACTTGGATACACCTTACCCCAAAGCAGGCAATCTTCAGTCAGATGAATTCCTAATTCTTCGTAAACTTCGCGCGCCGCGCACTCAAAAGGACTTTCATCACCCTCTCGTCCGCCACCTGGCAATTCCCACATATTGGGCCAAGGAATGCTTGCCTTATCATCACGCAAGATAGTTAAAATCCTATCCTCACAAAAGAGGGCAATTTTGCAACCTGTAAAATCAGAAATTTCTATTTCCATATCAGACTCCTTCGGCTAATTCTTCCTCTAACTCTGCTAACCAGTTTTCATAATAACGTTTCTCGTCTCGCACCAAACGGCTGGTCCTCATGTTTTTTCTAGCAATCTTTATAGCCTTGTCAGTCTGATCCATATCTTTCTTTACCAGAAATTGATAACAGGCTTGAATGATCTGTGTATCTGTCATTTTTAGAGATAAGAAGGCTTTGACTCCTCGATTACATGCATATTGCTCCGCTTTTTCATGATCTCCTTCTAGCAAGGCAATGTGAAGAAGGTATAATTGGGAAAGAGTTTGAGACATTGGATTATCTGTTTTATCTAATAAAGACTGAAAGTGTTTTTTGGCAGCCTCTATCTGATTATCGAATATGAAAACCAGTCCCTGAAAAATTAGAACACTTTCTGCAAAACTCCCTCTCGCATTCTCATCAACAGGCATGATAAAGTCTTTCAAATCATATTCTTGAGGAGCTAGCAAGGTCTGGGCAGAATGCCTCAACACCAGGTAGGCGTATTTGGTATTTTCAGGATGTTGTAGCAATTCCCAAATTTTTGCTCCATCGGTAATCCCAACTGGCTTAGCATTGATGAGAAGAAAAGATAGATTTAGACAAATCCAAGTAGCTGCAAAATACCAGTTAGCTGTCAAAATTCCATACAATAGGGCCAATAAAATCAAACCAAGATGAACCATCAAGCCTCCTGCAAGCATCAGGATGATTCTTTGATCACTTTCATCTTCTTTTAATCCAATATACTGAGCACCAACATTTTTCAGAACGGCTGTTCGACTCAGATGAAACTTGCCTGACTTTTTGGTCAAAAGAAAGTTTCCTAATCCAAAAGCCACCAGGCGATAGCCTGTCAGGTAACCACAAAATGCATGACCTAGCTCATGAAGGATAAATATCAGATAAATGCTGAGAAAAGTAAATAGATAGCCTGGAATAAAGACTAAAGAAAAATCTAACTCTTTAAAGGCAATCGTCCCAAAAACAAATCCTAGCATCAAAAAAACAAAGGACAGACCAGAAATAAAAGACAAGCCTATTTTCTTCATATACTTTCTCCCCTAGTCTCTAGTATCTCGGATAAGGATAAAACTCTCCTTCTTCCAAGCCGACTT
>CAUUXT010000142.1:0-3650 GCA_963549015.1 uncultured Streptococcus sp. | reverse complement strand
CTTCTATAAAGGATGCTCCTAAAGACCTTCAAGACAAACTGGCTCGTGCCAAGATTACACCAAAAGGGGCCTTTCAAGTTTTCATGCCTCACGATAATCAAGCTTTTTATGATCAGTATGTCCAAACAGGAACTTCATTGGAACTGCTAACCAAAATGATGGTCAAGGATAGTCTCTACGGTCAGACCGTTAACTACAAGAATAAGGCTTATCAAGTCGATTTTGGAAATGGCTACGAAACCGAGGAAGTGACCAATACCCTCGTTTCTCCAGAGCCTAAGAAACAAAACCTGAATAAGGATAAGGTGGACATCAATGGGAAGCCTATGCTTGTGGGAACTCAAAACCATTATACGCTGTCATGGGACTTGGACCAATACCGAGGCATTAAAGCAGATAGGGCTCAAATTGCACAAGGATTTTACTTTGTGGATGATTATCCCGAAGAAGCCCTATTACCAGATGAAACAGCGATTCAGCTAACCACATCTGATGGTAAAGCAGTATCAGGTGTTACGGTGAAAACTTATTCTAGCTTATCAGAAGCGCCTAAAAACCTACAAGCAGCCCTTTCTAAACGAAAGATTGAGCCTAAAGGAGCCTTCCAAGTCTTTATGGCAGAAGACCCTCAAGTCTTTTATGATACTTATGTGACTAAGGGACAAAACATTACTATTACACTGCCTATGACCGTTCGTGAATCCATGCTTCATTCAGGGAAGTCTTATGATAATGTGGCTTATCAAGTGGACTTTGGGCAAGCCTATAAGACCAACACGGTGACTAATTATGTACCCAAAGTTACCCCACACAAGTCTAATACTAATAAAGCAGGTAGCACAATTGATGGCAAGACCATTCTTCCTAATACCATCAATTACTATAAAATGGTTCTGGATTACAGTCAGTACAAGGACTTGGTAGTGACAGATGATACCCTTGCTAAAGGTTTCTACATGGTAGATGACTATCCCGAAGAAGCTCTGGCTTTAAATCCAGATGGTGTTCACATCATGGATAAGTCAGGCAATCTTGTCAAAGGTGTCTCTGTTAAAACCTACGCCAGCCTATCAGAAGCACCCAAAGTCATTCAAGAAGCTATGGCCAAACGCCAGTTTACACCCAAAGGAGCCATTCAAGTCTTAAGTGCCGATGATTCAAAAGCCTTTTACGAGACTTATGTTAAAACAGGTCAAATCTTAGTGGTGACACTGCCGATGACCATTAAGAATGAGCTGACAAAGACTGGTGGCAAGTATGAAAATACGGCTTATCAGATTGATTTTGGCTTGGCTTACGTGACAGAAACCGTGGTCAATAATGTGCCAAAACTAGATCCACAAAAAGATGTGGTGGTTGATTTGTCTCAAAAGAAGAGCCTTGACGGCAAAAGTCTTGCTATGAATCAGGTCTTTAACTATCGCTTAGTAGGGGCACGCATTCCAGCTAATCGTGCGACACCGCTCATTGACTATCGTTTTAACGATGATTACGATGAAAGTCACGATGCCTATAATGGTGTCTACAAGGCTTATACTTTGGTGGATGTCACCCTAAAAGATGGAAGTGTTCTACCAAAAGGTACAGAAGTGACCAAGTACACGCTACAAGAGGTGGATACTTCAAAAGGCACAGTCACCATTCGCTTTGATAAAGATTTTTTAGAAAGTCTCGCAGAAAAATCTGAATTTCAAGCAGATGTTTACTTGCAGATGACACGAATCACTTCAGGTGAGGTGGAAAATACAGTGCTTCATACTGTTAATGGTTATACCATCAGTTCAAACACCGTTAAGACGCACACCCCTGAACCAGAACCACCAACTCCAAATCAGCCAGCACCATCACAACCACCAGTTGAGACTCCTGAGCCACCAGTTCTTGCTAGTGTTCTCCCAAATACAGGGGAGAGTCAGTCTCTCTTGGCGCTTGTTGGTGGAGGGCTTCTTTTAGGCTTAGCTTATGGCTTTTCAAAGCGGAAAATGGAGGACAACTAGATGGAACCTAAAACGATTTACAATACGGATTCTGACCAGGATGGCTTAACGGACGCTGTGGAACTAGATCTAGGAACCAATCCCTTGAGTAGTGACACGGATAGTGATGGGCTAACGGATCTTGAAGAAGTACAACAAGGTTTATGGCCAACTCAACATCAGCGTAAGGAGAGAAGCTATGACTTGGAACTATGAAACCATTTCTAAGACATTTTCAGAGATGGCACGAGAAAACTATGAAGATATGGTTAAAGCCTTTCTAGCCATGGAGTTAAGTGTTGATAATATGTCACTACTTGATACCCTCTATCGTGACTTTATGGCAATAGATGACTTGCCTTTGGTTAGTGATGATTTACGCCTAAAGGCAGAAGGCTATCAGGAACAGCTTCAAGAAGAGCTGACCGATTTGTTGGAGAAACTCTATCGAATAGGGGAGGGAGCTAGTTTCATCATGGAAGTGATAGCGTCCAACAACATTTCGGACACCCTTGCTCGGTATGAGGTTTTGGATAAGGATGATTATTCGTCTCTCACCTTAGAGACCTTGCAGGACATTCTCCAAAAAGATTTAACCCTAACCAGCCAAGATTATTTTGGAGATGTGACCTACATGGCTTTACAGAAAGACTTATTGGACCAGAAAAGTGATTTCTTACAACACTATGTGACGACTTTAATGGATAAGTTGCCACAAGAAAAAGACCAAAGAGCCTTGGTCCTAGATTAAAGCAGTGGGCTGAGAACATTTCTCAGCTCATTTTCGATTGGAGAGAAGCATGAATCAAGAACACTTACTAGAGATGTTGCGGGCAAGATTGCCACGTGACCCCAGCCTTTTAGAATCTTTTTTACGTTATCAGGCAGCCCATTTTGATGAGGACTGGGACAGTCTGATCCAACACTTTATGACCCATAGGGGAGAGGTCAAACCACTTGTTCAAGTGGTTCAGTTTGAGACGGATGTCTCTGCCTTTGTGGCAGCTAGTCCATTTGAAGCAGCTCATGACTTACTCACCTATACGCAAACATTTGGTCAGGCTGGACTAAATAAGTTACCCCAATTATCAACCAATGAGAAAGCCTTAGTGATTGAGGTTGCCCTCTTTAACCTGGCGACTCGCTTTCAACTCTTAGACCAAGAAGGAGCTTATCAGTCCATTTCAGTATCCTCTCTGTTGGAAAAAGGCAGAGCCGCAAACTTAGTCAATGTGTACCGTGTGGCTAATAACCTGTCTGATCGTATCAGTCGTGATATTGAACAGTTTCTTTTGAGCTATGAACCAGAAGCAGAGGCAGTGAAACCAAAAGTTATTGAAGAAGAGAAAGAAGTTATAGGACCAGAACCACTTCAAGAGATTACTTTTCGAGAAGAAGGCTTTATCATGATTGCAAGCCTTGATGAAGACCTGTCGCAACTGGATTTTCGAACGGGTCAAACAGAACACTTACCAGCTTATGAGAAATTGAATTTGACTCAGAAATTTGAGATACTGAGCCATTTTGACCAGGTACGAAATGACCTTCCTAAACTTCCGAACCTTAGACATGGGGATTTTGATCATGAGATGGAAATGACCCCAATCTATGAAGGTGACACGCTTCTGACGTATTTGGAAGCAGATGGGACAGTTTATAAACTTCAGCGTCCTT
>CAUUXT010000141.1:0-3653 GCA_963549015.1 uncultured Streptococcus sp. | reverse complement strand
GCAGTTTATGCTGATACATAAATTAAATACCTTTAGTCAGATACAGTTAGCTGAAGAGTTAGGTCTATCTGTAGGGAGAGTTAACACACTATTGTAAAAACTGAAAGAAGAGAAGTGGATTGATGAGGAGCATCACTTAACAGAACTAGGCCAGAAAGTTTTAGAGCCCTATAGAGTAGAAAATGCTATTATAATGGCTGCTGGCATGAGTAGTCGTTTTGCTCCTTTGTCTTATGAAATTCCTAAAGGATTGCTTCAAGTTAAGGGTGAACGCTTGATAGAGAGGGAAATCAGACAACTGCAAGAAGCAGGAATAGAAGATATAACCGTTATCGTAGGCTATCTTCAAGAAAAAATGTTCTATCTTGCAGAGAAGTTTGGTGTAAAAATTGTAGTGAATAATGATTACTACAAATACAATAACTGTTCATCTCTCATGTTGGTTAAAAATCAACTTTCCAACACTTATATTTGTTCATCGGATAATTATTTTGTGGAAAATCCGTTTGAGCAATATATTTATAGAGGTTACTACTCGACGATATTTGCAGAAGGTCAAACAGACGAATATTGTGCTATAGAGGATTCGAATCACACCATCATTGATATCCAGATTGGTGGGGAAAATACTTGGGCCATGGTGGGGCACGTTTATTTCGACCGTGCATTTAGCGAGAAATTCAAGGAAATTTTAGAAACCGAGTTTAAGCATGAACCTTATCGGGAACAGCTTTGGGAGGATTACTATAGTCGCCATGTCAAGGAACTCCTTTTAGAAGCTCGCCACTATTCAGCGGATATTGTTAAAGAATTCGACTCTCTAGATGAACTACGACAATTTGATGAACGTTATTTGGTAAATGCAGACTCAGCTATTATCGATAATATCTGTAAGACATTAAAGTGTGTGGCTTCAGATATTGTCAATATCAAACCTCTAAAAGATGGGTTAACCAACACATCATTTTCATTTGACTGTCTAGGGAAAAAATATGTTTACCGTCATCCGGGCAGGGGAACGGAAAATTATATCGACCGAGCTAGTGAAGCAGCTTCTATGGAAATCGCTGCAAAATTAAAGATTGACCGTACCTTCGTAGCTATGAACAAGGATGAGGGCTGGAAAATTTCAGAATTTATTCCCAATGCTAAGCAACTGGATTATGATAATTGGGATGATGTGGCACAAGCAATGGACCTCTTGAGACGGTTACACCAATCTGGAGAAAAAACGGAACATTCCTTTGACCAATTTGAGGGAATTGATGATTTTAGAGAAAAATTGAAGGCTAGAAATCGATTTGAGTTTGATGGTCTCGAGGACTTGGATCAAACTGTTTCACTTCTCAAAAACTATTTACAGAATGATCCGAAACAGGTTGTTCTTTGTCATGGAGATTCCTATAGTCCTAATTTTTTGTTAAATGAAGCAGGCGAAATGAGTTTGATTGATTGGGAATATTCTGGAATGGGAGAGCCAGCAGGAGATTTAGGAACCTTTATCGCGTGTTCCAATTATTCCGTAGAGGATGCTGAAAAAGTACTGGAATTGTATCTACAAGAAGTACCAGATAAGAAAACCAAACGTCACTACTTAGCTTATGTCGCAGTGACCTCATATTATTGGTTCTTATGGGCTTTGTTCCAGGAGAGTGTCGGAAAACCAGTTGGTGAATTTCTTTACATCTGGTATCGCTATACCAAACAATATGGACAACTGGCCCTTGACTTGTATTTGGAGGAAAACTAAGATGAAAACGACATCCGAAATTGAAGAATTAGTAGCAGCTGAAACAAAGAGAAGATTGGAAGAAATGGAGTCTCCAAACTACGAGTTTGTTCAACCCTTCCTAAAAAGTGATTTCATTTTAATCATCTCCATAGTCCTAATCAACCTTATTTTGATTATCTTAGCAATGACGGGAGGAATTCAATAACATGTCTAAAATGAATGACTATATCCAACAAGAAACCATAACCGGAATTGTTCCCATGACCAATAAGGATCGTCAGTATTCTTTTTGGGATCTCTTTCTATCGACAAGTGGTTTTGCCATCGCAACTTGGTGTTACACCCAAGGGGCTTATGTAGCTCAATACCTGACCTTTAATCAAATGTTGATAAATATTTTTAGCTTTAACATTATCTGGGTCTTTATTGAATGTCTTCCTATTTTGTTTGCGGTGAAGTATGGAATTGATTTGTGGATTTGGTTGAGAGCTGTTCTAGGAAAAAGAGGTGTAGCCCTGTTATCAACCATTATTAGCTTGGCTAACTTTGGATGGTATGCTGTTGCGGCTAATCTTTTTGCCAGTTCCATGATCCATTTGGCAAATAATTTTGGTCTTGGTTTGGACAAGGGGGTATGGGCGCCTATTCTTGGTACCCTCTGTGTTCTGCTTGGAACTCTCATTGCTCTTGGAGGCCCAGAAGTGATTAAATGGACCAATCGATTCTTGGTAATCGCCTTGTTGATTGTCGGTCTCATTATCGTTGGAATCTGCTTCGTCGCCGTTCCTATAACTGATATTATGAATATCCAACCAGCCACTCAAGGAGATTTGACGCCATTAGAATGCTTCATGCTTTCTGGAGAAGGAAATGTTGCCTTTGCCTTTTCTTGGTCTACACAAGCATTGGTTTTACCGCGTTTAGCAAAATCAGAACGCAGTGGTTATTGGGCTACAGCTTTATCATACGGGGTTGTCGCTCCATTTTTCGTTGCGACAGGTGGAGTCATGGCTCTAGCCATGTTTGCCAAAACAGGTGTTTATGAAAGTGATCCAACAACCATGCTATCAACTCTAAGCACCCCAGCCTTTGCTCTCTTAAGTCTACTACTAGTAGCCTTTGCCAATATTGGAACCCAGGGGACAGGATCGTATGTGAACTGTATGATTGTCAAGAGTGGGATGCCAAAAGTAAGCTATAGACTAATGGTTTGGATTGCCATGGTTTACGTGAGTCTACTCACTATCTGGGGAGGAGTAGAAGAGTATTTCGGATCCTTCATCTCCCTAGCCGCCTATATTCAGGGGCCAATTATTGGTATGATTGTTGTTGACTATTTTATCTTAAGAAAACGAAAACTCGACTTGCGGTCAGCCTATTTCCTTGAAGGGCATGACGCCTACGAGTTTACCAAAGGATTTAACTTAGTTGGCTTGTCTTGCGTATTTATCTCCTTATTGGTAGCGGTACTATTTGTTTACAACCCTGTAACTGCACAAATTCAAAGTCCAATCTTTTTAATCACAACGGGTAGTGGTTTTACTGCGCTATTTGGTGGTCTACTATACTGGCTAGCTAGTCTTAGCCCACTGAAACGTTATATGATAAAAGATCGAGACACTGTTACGATTTAAGAAGAGAGGGAACTTCGGTTCCCTTTTAACTTACACTGGCATTTTATGCAAACTTCTCAGATTATTCAAAATCTTGAAAAAGAGATGAAAGCGTTTGATAGATTTTCTAAGAAAGTGTATAATAAAAGTAGCAATATAGAAGGAGAAGTCTCATGGCAGTTAAAGATTTCATGACCCGTAAGGTAGTTTATATCAGTCCAGATACGACTGTAGCACACGCAGCAGATTTGATGCGCGAGCAAGGCTTGCACCGTTTACCTGTTATCGAAAACGATCAATTAGTCGGA
>CAUUXT010000140.1:0-3668 GCA_963549015.1 uncultured Streptococcus sp. | reverse complement strand
AACGTTGAATATTGCAGAGGGAATAACAACACCAACAGCGACCTTCACCTTTACATTTACTGAAAAAGAAGGCACATCTTCTAATGGAGCACCTTATCAAAAAGGTGTTAATATTCCAAATAGGACTGTTAAATATTCTAAAGATGATACGCAGGTAAATAATAAAATCGTAAAGGCAACTGATAACATATTTGATGGTGTTACTTATAATCATGCGGGTGAATATGTTTATGTAGTAAAAGAAGAAAAATCAGGTTGGAGTGCTCTTGAAAAAGATGGTAAAAAAATTGATTCAATGAGATACGATACCAGAACATATGATATGCATGTCATTGTAAAAAATAAAACAAGTAATGGCGTTTATATCTCATCAGTCTACTTCAAAGAGAATAAGACTTCAAGTGCAGGTAAAGTAGAACCAAGTGGAACAGGGGTTTATGATTTATTTGATAATACTTATGCTAAAGATGCTAGTCGTGATCCTAACCCTGAAAATCCAGATAAAATTAATCCAACAGCAAAAGCATTAACAATTACTAAAAAAGTTGACGGAGCCTCAGGGGATAAAACAAAAGATTTCCACTTCCATATTCATATTCAACTTCCAAACACTAACAGTACAGCTGAATCTCCATTGAAAATGCTTGTAGTACAACATGGTGAAACATCCAATACAATTGCGGTGTTGAGTTCAGGAATCGTTGACTATGATTTTACTTTGAAGCATGGTGAAACCTTTACTATTGATCAATTGCCGGCTGGATCATACTATACATTAACTGAAACTGGTGTTCCAGGATATACAGCATCATCAGTATATTTGACAAACGGGACATCAACTAATGGTGCGGCTGGACAATTGGGTCAAGATTATAAAGTTGAGAATATCCTTCTTGGTGAGAAAACAAACAACAACACTGTTACCAACAAAATTAATGACGTGACTCCTACTGGTCTCTTGATTGACAACCTTCCATTCATTTTGATGATTGGTCTTGGTTTAGCTGGATTTGTTGTCTTGTCTAAAAAACGTAGAGAAGCCTAAATGGCTGGGGGTAGGCGATGAAAACCAAGCGTGAGAAACCCCAAAAGAGTCTGTCTAGGCGTCTCGTTCTTGCTGTGGATGGGGTGATCAATCACTTACTGCTCATTTTTGCAGCTTTGGTCTTTCTCTTTGGTTTCTACGCCCTTTGGGATTCTAACCAAGTCTACTCCTTGGCTTCGTCAAGTGAGTACGAAGCTTATCGACCTGTTACGACGCAACAGGATGAGCTGGCCAGTTTTTCAGGCTTCAGCAAACTCCAAGAACTCAATCCCGAAGTCCTCGGTTGGATCAATGTTTATGGCACCAATATCGACTATCCCTTAGTCCAATCCAAGGACAATGAAAAGTATCTCAACAAGGACTCCAAGGGTGAGTTCGCAGCGACAGGCGCTATCTTTCTCGATGCACGAAACAATCCAAAGTTCGAAGATTTTAATACCATTATCTACGGGCACCACGTAGAAAACGGGGTCATGTTTGGTGATGTGGCTAAGTTTGCTGATCAGGAATTTTTTGACCAGCATCGTTACGGTAGTATATACTACAATGGTGTGGAAAAAGGGCTCGAGATCTTTGAGATGTTAGAGGTCGATGCCTATGACTTTAACATCTATGATCCAGGAATACAGGGTGAGGACCGCCAGCAGGCCTATCTAGACCACCTGCTCTCAGTCGCCATGCACAAGCGGGATATCTCGCTCTCACCGAGTGATCGTATTATCCTACTCAGTACCTGTTTTCTCGATGTGACCAATGGTCGTCATATCGTGGTCGCAAAGATCACAGATACCGTCCCTAAAAATACTTTCCATACAAAAAAATCAAAACCATTCCCATACAGTGTCTTTGATGACTCGTCTCTTGGACGTTTCCTTTCATCAATCCCACTATGGATTTGGTACCTTATCTTGTTTGTATTGTTCTTGCTCTTGATTTTCTTACTCCTGGTCCTCTACTTGATCCTACGTCGTAGAAGAGAGAGTAAAAAAATGCAAGAAGCAGACCCTTTTACTGACTAAGGGTGAATAGAAAAGAGGCGGTTTTGTCCCGCCTCCTTTCCTTTTAAGAAATCTCGCATAGAAAGGAGTGCTGATGACGGTTCAAAAAAGAGCGCGATTTAAAAACGTATTTCTGGTATTCTTCTGTGTTTTTGTAGCTCTTTTTAGTTGGCAGAGAGTAGTAGAAGCAAGTGACTATGATCACTATAATCCTATTGAAAAGGATGCTTCGAGCACAGGTTTTGAAACCCTACAGCACTTGAACAAAGATGTTTGCGGTTGGATTAGCCTCGATGGGACCAAGGTAGACTATCCGCTTCTACAAAGTCAGGATAATGTCAAATACCTTGACCGCAATGCCTTTGGCGATTATACGATAACGGGATCAATTTTTCTCGACTATCGCTTTAATCCCAACTTTACTGATTTTAATACCATCATCTACGGACACTCTATGGCTTCAGGGGCTATGTTCGGTGAGATTAAGAAATTTGCTGATAAGGAATTTTTCGACCAGCATCGCTATGGTTCTATCTACTACAATGGTCGAGAACGTGGTCTTGAAATTTTTGGGATTTTAGAAGTGGATGCCTATGACACGGAGATTTATCGAACCTTGAGTTCCAACGATGAGGAACACCAGGCTTACTATCAATATCTGCTAAGTAAAGCCAAGTACAAGCGAGATGTTTCCTTGACCTCAACGGACAAGATTGTTTTATTAAGCACCTGTTTCCTTAACATAACTAATGGACGACATATCCTTTTAGCGAAAATAACGGATGCACCGGTAAAAGTAGCACAGGATAAAAGTGGGGAAGCAGTAGGAACACGGTATTTCGATCACGGAATTCCCAGCCATTGGATTTACATTCTAGCCTTTCTACTCCTTATTATCGTCCTCTTACTTCTAGTCCTTATCATCCTAATTATAAGACGAGATAAAAAAACAAAAGAACAAAAGAAATAGTAGACGTAGGAAACGTTTACTATTTTTTTCTTTCATGATAGAATGGATAGTGAAAATAATATCATAAGGATGATAACATGAAAAAAGCAATATTGATGATGACCTTTGGATCTCCGGAGGAGATTAGTTTCGAAGGAGTAGCAGAATTTTTTACAAACATTCGTCGTGGAGTTAGACCCCAAGACCACGAAATCCAGACTCTCTATGACAACTATGTTCGTATCGGTGGGACGCCTTTGCAGCGGATTACACGTGAGGAGGTCAATTTACTCAAAGAACGTTTAGGGGAGGAGTACGGTATCTACTTTGCCAACAAATTTTCTCGTCCCTTTATTCCAGACGTGATCAAGCAGATGGAAGCAGATGGTGTTGAAGAATGTATCTGCTTGATTTTGGAACCTCATTATTCCTTTTACTCAGTCATGGGGTATGAAAAGTTTTTGGAAAGCCAACAAATCCGATTCTTAGTTATTAAGGACTGGTATCAACAACAGCCTTTGCTGGACTTTTGGACAGATGAGATTAGAAAAATTTTACGAAATGAGGTGGGAGAAGAATCCTTCAAGGTAATCTTTTCAGCCCATAGCGTCCCCATTTTTGCCTTGGACTATGGAGATCCTTATATCGATCAGATTTTCGATAATAGCAGGCTCAT
>CAUUXT010000139.1:0-3676 GCA_963549015.1 uncultured Streptococcus sp. | reverse complement strand
TGAAATTATAATCTTCAAACAAAGTAACTAAATAACGGTTCAGGGCTTCTTCGGTAGGAAAAAGAACCTTCTTTTTCGTTTGACGTTTAATTTCTTTGTTGAGAGACTCAATGAGGTTTGTCGAATAAATGCTATGCCAAATTTGGTAGGGAAACTGGAAAAAAGTTAAAAGATTATCCGTATTCTCCAGACTTTCCTATACTTTGGCTTCCATTCAGCGATAAAGTCCTCTAAAGCTTGTACTGCCATTTCTAAATTTTCAGCACGATAAATCGTTTTTAATTACCCTAGAATAACCACTCGATTAGATCATTTCACCTTACTAGCCCTTTTCATCAACCCACTACAGTTGACAAAGAGCCTGTAAGCCATCGTCTTTCTCTCTTTCTTACAATTAAGTCACTCTTTACTATCATTTATAACGCTTTTTCAACTAGTTGGAAACCAGAAGCAAAAACAAAAAGCCTAGGAATCCTAGGCTTTCTGTTTATAGATTATTTTCCAAGATAGTATTCTTTTACGACGTTCAATTTTTCGTCGAATTCGAATACCAATGGTGGGAAGTTAGGGATTTCTACACCCATGATTTCATCATCTGACAAGTGTTTGATGTGTTTTACAAGGGCACGGATTGAGTTACCGTGAGCTCCTACGAATACGTTTTTACCATCTTTAAGTGCTGGAGCGATTTTATCTTCCCAGAATGGAAGGGCACGTTCCAAAGTCACTTTCAAGTTTTCAGCATCTGGAATGACTGAATCGTCAAGTGAAGCGTAACGACGGTCAGTATGTGCTGAGTATTCGTCATCATGAGGCATTGCAGGAGGCAATACATCGTATGAACGGCGCCAGATATGAACTTGCTCATCACCAAATTGTTCAGCAGCTTCAGCTTTGTTTTTACCAGTCAAACCACCGTAGTGACGTTCGTTCAAGCGCCATGATTTTTCAACTGGAACCCAGAGTTGGTCAGCAGCTTCAAGAGCCAAATTTGTTGTTTTAATCGCACGTTTCAATACTGAAGTGTAAGCTTGGTCAAATTCGATACCAGCTTCCTTGATCAATTTACCAGCGTCAATCGCTTGTTGTGTTCCTTTATCAGACAAATCAACATCAGCCCAACCAGTGAAAAGGTTAGCTTTGTTCCATTCAGACTCACCGTGGCGAGCAAAAACCAATTTTACCATTAGATGGATTCTCCTTTTATTTTTCGAGGTTTCCCTCGTTTATCTATTCTATTTTACACAATTTTTCACAAAAAAGCTAGTTAAAATCAACTAAAAAGAGAAGAGCTTATCAGTCTTCTCTTTATCACACTATCATAATTGTTCTCGATAGACGATGAAATAGTCCCGTCCAAATAATTGGAAAACTACTACTCTTCAATTACAAATTTTTTCAATGTTCCAAAGTAAAGTGAACCACCAATAATGGTTAGAATTCCACCTACCCATCCCAAAAATGGAATCAAGCCGACCGCACCACCTACAATGAGCAAAACAGAAGGTGCATTCGTAACACGTTCATCATCTTTATAATAAACAATAGCCACAATTCCCAATACTAAAACAGCAATTTTAACCAATGACAAAATAATTGAGAGCCCTGTCAATGTCCCAACCGTTACATCTGCGTCTTCAGTTGCCGCAGCAGCTCCAATAGCCATGATAAACATGATGACTGGCGCTAAAAGCAATACAATTCCTGAAATAAGACCAAAAATAGCGTTAACACGAGCAAGTGTATTTGTTTTCATAATAATCTCCTTAAAATTTTTATAGGTATTATTCTATCATAATTTATCTAAAAATTAAACAATCTTATAAAATTTTATAATAAATATTGATTTTCAAAAAATAATTTTAAGTTCTACAGTCTCTTTATAATTAGTAGAAATATAAAATTATGAGAAAACTGAATAGTTGATTATGTTAATTATCTACACGGACAGGCCAAGAAGAACTTCATTCTAGAAAATGGACTAGTAAATTTTCCCATGATAAAACGCATAATATCAAAGCACTTGAACTCTTGATATTATGCGTTTTTATGATTTTAGTGACCTTTCTCAGTCTCTTTCTGATTATTTCGCTTCAAATCCTTCTGCGACTGCATCCGCAAAGTTTTCTTCTACGATGCTTGCACAGTGGTCACAGATAACTGCATGGTAACTGCGTTCAGCAGTAGTTGGATCGATACGACGGCAACGGTCACAAACTTCACCTGCAGCGCGTTCAACTGTGAAGGCAACATCCTCAAAGATAACTGCGCCTTCTGGAGCTGGTCCTTCTGCAATAGTCAAGTCTGACACGATCAAAAGTTGAGCCACATTACTGTCCACTGCTCCAAGAAGAGTTTTCACAACTTCGTTTGGATAAATTGTCAAGTGGGCTTCGAGTGATTTACCGATTACTTTTGCATTACGCGCTTCTTCCAAGGCTTTTTGAGCTTGTCCACGGAAATCCATGAAGGCTGACCATGTATCCAAGATTTCTTCTTGGTTGGCAAAAGTTTGAGCTTCTGGTAATTCAGACAATTGAACGAAGTCTTCAGCTTCAAACTCAAGATATGACCAGATTTCTTCTGCAGTGTGAGGAAGGATTGGTGTCAAGAGTTTGGTGATTTTGACAAGAATGTCATAGAAGACAGTCTGCATTTGACGGCGTTCGAGTGATTTGGCACCTTCGATGTAGACAACGTCTTTCGCAAAATCAAGGTAGAAGGCTGACAAGTCAACGTTGATAAAGTTCACCAAGGCCTTGTAGATTGTCAAGAATTCAAAGTTGGCATAAGCATCACGAATGGTCTTGACAAGCTGGTTAAAGCGAATCGTCATGTACTTATCAACTGAACGAAGTTCATCGTAAGCGACTGCATCTTGAGCTGGATTAAAGTCAGAAGTATTGGCAATCAAGAAACGAAGAGTGTTACGAATCTTACGGTAAGTTTCAGACACTTGGCTCAAGATATCCATGGAGATACGTACGTCATTGCTTGAGTCCACACTTGTTACCCAGAGACGCAAGATTTCAGCACCAAATTGTTTTTCAACATCACTTGGAGCAATGGTATTCCCAAGAGATTTAGACATCTTCTCACCTTTACCATCAAGAGCAAAACCTTGTGACAAGATTTGTTTGTAAGGAGCAACGCCATGGTTAGCAACAGATGTGATAAGTGATGAGTTGAACCAACCACGGTACTGGTCAGAACCTTCAAGATAAAGGTCTGCTGGGTAAGTCAACTCAGGACGGTTTACTACAACCCCATTCCATGATGAACCTGAATCAAACCAAACGTCCATGATATCTGTTTCTTTCTTGAACTCGCCATTTGGTGAACCTGGATGAGTAAATCCTTCTGGCAAGAGGTCCTTAGCATCACGTTCCCACCAGATGATAGAACCGTGTTCCTCAAATAGTTGAGCCACGTGCTCAATCGTTTCAGCTGTCATGATTGGCGTTCCGTCTTCAGCATAGAAGATAGGAAGGGGAACCCCCCAAGCACGTTGACGAGAGATAACCCAGTCGCCACGGTCACGAATCATATTGTAAAGACGAACTTTCCCCCATTCTGAGTGGAACTTCACTTTTTCAATTTCATCCAAGATTTCTTGGCGGAATTTAGATACAGAGGCAAACCATTGTGGAACAGCACGCCAGATGATTGGTTTTTT
>CAUUXT010000138.1:0-3711 GCA_963549015.1 uncultured Streptococcus sp. | reverse complement strand
CGTAGCAAAGCTATGTACGGTGGAACTTGTATCAACATCGGATGTAACCCAACTAAAACCTTGCTAGTCGCTGCTGAGAAAGACTTGTCTTTTGAAGAAGTCATTGCTACCAAAAACACCATCACTGGTCGCCTTAACGGTAAAAACTACGCTACTGTTGCGGGAACAGGTGTAGATATCTTTGATGCGGAAGCTCATTTCCTTTCAAACAAAGTCATCGAAATCCAGGCTGGTGATGAAAAACAAGAACTGACTGCTGAAACTATCGTTATCAACACTGGTGCTGTTTCAAACGTCTTGCCAATCCCTGGACTTGCTACAAGCAAAAATGTCTTTGACTCAACAGGTATCCAAAACTTGGACAAATTGCCTGAAAAACTTGGTGTCCTTGGTGGCGGAAATATCGGTCTTGAATTTGCAGGACTCTACAATAAACTTGGTAGCAAGATTACCGTTCTAGATGCCTTGGATACTTTCCTTCCTCGTGCAGAACCATCCATCGCAGCTCTTGCTAAACAGTACATGGAAGAAGACGGTATTGAATTGCTTCAAAACATTCGTACTACCGAAATCAAAAACGACGGTGACCAAGTCCTTGTCGTAACTGAAAAGGAAACTTACCGTTTCGATGCCCTTCTCTACGCAACTGGACGCAAACCAAATGTAGAACCACTTCAACTTGAAAATACGGATATTGAACTAACAGAGCGTGGTGCTATCAAGGTCGACAAACATTGTCAAACAAACGTTCCTGGTGTCTTTGCAGTTGGGGACGTCAACGGTGGACTTCAATTTACCTACATTTCACTTGATGACTTCCGTGTTGTTTACAGCTACCTTGCTGGAGATGGCAGCTACACACTTGAAGACCGTCTCAATGTGCCAAACACCATGTTCATCACACCAGCTCTTTCTCAAGTTGGTTTGACGGAAAGCCAAGCTGCTGAATTAAAACTTCCATACGCCGTGAAAGAAATCCCTGTTGCTGCCATGCCTCGTGGTCACGTAAATGGAGACCTTCGCGGAGCCTTCAAAGCTGTTGTCAACACTGAAACAAAAGAAATTCTTGGAGCAAGCATCTTCTCAGAAGGTTCTCAAGAAATCATCAACATCATCACTGTTGCGATGGACAACAAGATTCCTTACACTTACTTCACAAAACAAATCTTCACTCACCCAACCTTAGCTGAGAACTTGAATGACTTGTTTGCGATTTAAGATTTCAAATATTCTACACAAGACAAGTATCCATTTTGGTGCTTGTCTTTTTCTATCCAGTCCATAGTTTCCTTATAAGATTATTTGTGCTTTTAGCTGTAAAAGCTTATAATATAGGTGTAGGATGTTGTCTTCATTTTCTGTTCAAAGAGGAGGCTAATCAAATGGGAAAGCAAGTTAAATCACAAAAACACACTCCTTTTTCCTTCCTATCCAAAGAAAAAAGTACGGCTGTGAAAACACTGGTTTTCTGTGTCAGTATAGTCTTCATTTTTCTCCTACTTTGTTGGATGCTTTTTCGCTTGATTTCACCTCAAAAACAGCGATTCACAGTCAATCAAGCTGCTGATTTTTACCTTGTCAATTCGAAATCCATTCAAAGTTATCAGTTGCAAAACAATCAGTTTCAGCTCATGAAGACTGAGGACGTCTCCATTGCAGAAGATGTCAATTTCTGGTTTCCTCAGGGACGGTTTGACAATCGCTATCTCGTATTTTCATCTGGAAATACGAGAGGGAAAGCATCCACTCAGAACATCGTATCTCTTGACTTTCAGACAGGGGACATCCGGAAAACTTCAACTCCCTTCTATGCTTATTCAGGAGCTGGAGTATCAGACAAGTTCTTCTACACCGGCCAAACTACAACTGAGGATGGGGTGCTCAGTATGTTTGACATCTCAGGAAAGCTGATTACTCAGAAAACATTTTCCGAATTCACTTCCTTTCCAATCCAGTTTCACGGAAGAAGGAATCGCCTCTACCTCGGTCTGGGGTTTCACGATGAGTCCCGTCAACGACCCGCTTTAGTGTTTGATGGATATTTAGTTGAATTGGACGAAAATGACCAACTAAAGGAATTGTCTCGCACACCTCTGACAAGCGAAGGAAAGATCGTTGAAATGTTGACTTCTTCTGAATTAATCGGTGACAATTATTACAGTAGCGTTGCTTATACTCGAAATACAGAAACTTTCTCCAAAGATCCAGACAATCGCATACTTGTCATGAACTTGTCTAGTAAGGAAAAGCACTTCATCAAGCTACCAGAGGACAACCCAAATCTTCTTTATGAAACACCGAAAGAAGACCGATTGATTGTAAAACATGAGGCGGATGGAAATGATCGCTGTGCCTTATCTATTGTCAATCTCTCTGATGAATCTAGCTATCTGATTAATGTCAGAAAAGATTTGCCTGACTCTACAGAAGAGATAATACACATCGATACAAGTTTGACAAATAAGATATTGGTCGTAACCAATCAACATTTGTTATTGTATTCTTTAGAAAATGGCCAACTTCTAACTAAAACAAAACTGGAACTGAAACAAAACGACTTCCCAATCGCAACTTGGTTTCAGAACTAATCACTCACAGCCCTCATCGGGCTGTTTTTGTTTCTGCGAAATCTCAAATCTATCTTTTCCCTCTTTTATGATATAATGTCCAAACTTTACTTAGCAGTCCTAATTATATATTGAGTCTCAGGCCACTCTTTTAAATATCAGCAATACATGTGACTTTGAATAACTCGCTTCAGCTCATCGTTTTATGGGTAATTTAAAAAGTATATTTTGCAATGATTGTTTCATGCCTAATTAGTAAATCATCCACTCTTTGCGCGGGTCGTATTCGTATTTTCATCATTTGTGGAAAGATTTTACCGTTTGCAAATTGATGGCTAAGTCGATATATTTTTTCTTCTCAAATATTTTCCAAATCATTTAATCTTTTTGAAGATAAGAACCGCTTTCTAATTAATCAAAGAATACTTCAAATTTCTTCATTCTTGATAATATGAGCAATGCCCTGCAAAATGTTTAAACTTTATCATTGTAAAAAATGTCGAAAGAAATCCCATATTACATTAGTATATATTTGGTATGGGATGAAATTGACTTTCGAAAACATTAACTATATAATGTCTGTAAACAAGAAATAATGAGGTAACGATTATGAATAAAACAGAATTACTGTTACAAAGACTAGATGATATTGGTCAGTCTCTAAAAGATTCTAGACAAGCACTAGCTTTGCTTGCACTTGGTTCTTGCGGAGTAGAAAGAGACCGATTGGATCAATACTCAGATTTGGATTTTTTTGTTATTGTAAAAGATGGCTACAAGCAGGCCTATATACAGGATCTAACTTGGTTAAGTAATCTAGAACCAATTGCATTTCACTACCAAAATACAGTGGACGGACATAAAGTTCTATTTGAAGATGATGTTTTTTGTGAATTTGCTGTCTTTGAAGCTCATGAACTAGTAAACATTCCCTTCGCTGAAGGCAAGATTGTCTGGAAGGAGGTCGGTTTTGATGAAACAATCTGCCGGCCACAAAGATTGCCATCAAAAGAAAATAGAGACCGTGAATGGCTGTTGGGAGAAATTTTATGCAATCTATATATAGGACTAGGTCGCTATCAACGAGGCGAAAAATTGGCTGCTTATGATTTCATCCAAAACAGATCCGTCAAGCTTTGGACCG
>CAUUXT010000137.1:0-3713 GCA_963549015.1 uncultured Streptococcus sp. | reverse complement strand
AGGAGTAATTGGTGGTTGAGGCTGACTTGGTTCAGGTGTTTCTTGTCCTTCTTTGACAGGTTTCAATAGATGAACCTCTGCTGCGCTTGCAAAACCACCAACGCCTTCCAAGATTTTCAACTCGATCTTGTTGGTATGTATCGCCGCAAAGTTAACTGTTTTTTCTTGGGCGTTGTTGTCCCAGTTTCCTTCTGAAACCTTGACCATTTGGCCATCTTTTTGTGCGTAGATTTCGTAGCGCGTCACGACACCATTTCCACCACCTGGACGTGGGAGATAAGTCAAACCATTGACTTTTTCTGCTTCTTTCAAGGTCATAGTAAGGGTGTATGGCGCAGTGTCACCAGTCCACTTAGTATGCCAGAAGGTATTTGGATCATTATCAAAGGCCTTTTCAACAGCGCCTTCAGTCGCGTTTCCTGGAAGTTGCTGACTGCTTGCGGTTGCAGTAATCTTATCATTTGAAATCAAACGAGGATTTACAAATGGTTTGTCTGACAACTCTGCACTATGCAAGATTCCTTTGAAACCACCGATGCTTTCAAGCGGTAGTACCAAGCTATTGTGGGCAAAACGAGGGTGGGCTGGATTTGCAATACGCTCAATCTTTTCACCATCCACATAGACTTCTGTAGATTGTGGTTTGGTCACAATAGAGATTTGATAGCGTTTGTTCTTTTCAAGTTTTTTATTGAATTGGATATGGAACTGTTCAAATTGATAAGCAAGGTAGCCGTCTTTATCAACTAGATAGATACGGTTGTCCCCACTTGTTGAGAAGGTTTGTTCCCCGTCTCCAGTGACAGTCACATCAAACTTCAAGACATGACTTGGACCAACATCACCTGCTAAGCCTTCGATGCTGCTGTCTTTCTCAAAAGCCAATCCCTGCTCGCTTGTCTTCACCTTCTTGCTTGCATAGTTCTTGACGGTTTCAGGATTGATGGTAAACAAGTCGCTTTGATCAATCTCTTTATCAGGATTTGACTGTGGCGCATAAGGGCTCGTTGGTAGGGTGCGTTCTGCAAAGGTCGCAGCTGCACGGTCAGATCCCCAAGTGCGCTCCGCAGTGGTTTGCATGCTCTTGAAGAAGCGTTTAAAGATATCATAAGAGGTCAAACCTGTCTCGTGAAGGTCGATATTGTCATTCCAAACTGCGTGCCCACCACCAATAATACTTGGATGAGAAGCTGGTAGAAGTGGACCTCCACCTGTTTGGAAATCATTCGGTGTCCAGCTATTGTACTGGCGTTCGTAGTTAGCATAGTCCCCGTAGGCTGCTTGGCTATTGCTTCCACTTGGCACACTATAGGTCGGTACATCTGTGATGTTGATAATCTTAGCTCCCTGAGCAATGGCTTCATTTGGTCGTTGCCAGCTAATACTCCAGATATCAACTTCTACTCCGTTCCAATCAACCGCTGTTTTACCTCGTTTCGCACTGAGCGAACCCCAGATACGAGGGGTATAACCTTTTCCTTTAATGTATTTGATAAGGTCATTGACATAGCGGCGATAGCTTTCTCTGCTGCCATAGTATTCATCCGTTCCGATATGAACAGTTGATACCCCATGAAGTGGTGCATCTGGACCATCGAGGAGTTTGTCATAAACTGATTTGACAAAAGCTAGCGTTTCATCGTATTTATTATCTAGGTCCAGCATGGCTACGCGCTCAACATTGTGTTTGCCAGCATAATCACTCAAACTACCTTGATACATGAGGTCTGGGCGGACTTTGACAAAGGACAAGGCGTGACCTGGTGTGTCAATTTCTGGCACTAAGTTGATATGCAAGGCCTTGGCAAGTTTAATCAGATTTTGCATTTCTTCCTTAGTATAATGCTCATCTGATGTCAATTTTTGACCATTCTCACCGACAATATCGGTCTCCAAACGGAAACCAGTCTTGGCATGCTCAAGTACATACTTGAGTTGTTCTTCTGGACTTAAATTCTTACCTGCCAAGTGTTCCTTAAGGAAGATATAGTTATCATTAAGGTGCAACTGCAAGTCGTTCATCTTGTAGTAGGCCATGTTGAGCATGATGTCTACAAGGGTGTCATAAGGGATAAATTTACGACCTGTATCCAGCATAAAGCCACGGTGGCTGAAACTTGGGAAATCACGAATTTCGCCATTTTGTAGGTCTGTTTCTCCCATTTGAAGAAGAGTACGAGTTGCGTAGAAGGCTCCTGTGTTCGTTGCAGCTTCGATGGTAATCACATCATCTTGGATAGTGATGCCATAGCCTTCCTTACCATAACCTTTGTTTTCAACCTTTTTAAATTCGATTCGTTTTTGAGCCTGTTTGTCACCTGTTGCCAGTTCCAATCCACGACTTGCAAGATCTGACTGGTAGAAGCTTGCAGCCTGATCAAAGCCTGAATCTCCAGTCGCAAGAACTGTATCTGAAGTGATAGAAGATTGACCTTCTTTTCCATACCATTGTTGGACCGCTGGTGCAACTTTTGGTTTCACACCCACACCTTCGTCCTGATGTAGCCCCTTGATGACTACTTCAAACTCTTTGGTAAAGGTATGACTGTCTTTGATTTGTTGTACCATGACCTTAACACGTTGATCTGTCAGAGGTTGGTAGATGCGATTTTGAAGGTCAATCACACCCTGCTTGTTACTGCCAATCAGACTAACCTGACCCGGCAAACTTGGTAGGACAAGAGACTTGCCATCTTCAGCCACATCCAACTGATCAACTTGGCGGATATCCGTTACTTTACTATGGTCCGGAACATTTGAATAAGCTCGAATTTCTTGGATCCCAACGTTTCTCCAGTTCATGGTTCCAGCTCGGTAATCATTGACCTCCAATTTGAGGTACTTAGCTTGGATACTTTCAGCTAGGTCTACTTTCTCATCTAAAACAGGATCTCCAGTCTTGGTATGAGCTAGTTTCCATTGTTTTTCTCCATTAGCGCCCACGTCTTCTTGACCTGCGTAGTAGAGACTCCAAGATTTGATATTGGGGTCATTTTGCCCATTACGAAGACGACGATCCCAGTCAATTTCTACATGTTTGATGAGAGTAGTTTTTGGAAGAGTTAATTCGAAGGTTGGTTTTGGTACATCTTTGTCCGTAGCCCAACGGGTATTGTCATCTCCATCAATAGCCTTATCTGCCGTAAAGTGGGTCCCAGTCTCATGGTTGCTCGCCTGAGCAGTTGCACCTTCGAGATGGTTGACATCTTCTCTATCTTCGATTGTCTTTTCAGCTGGTTTTACTGCTGGTGTAGTGGTTCCCGCAGGTTGATTATCTGCCTTTGGTGTTTCAACCTGTTTCGGCGTTTCTGCTGGCTTGGGATTTGCAGGACTTGTCTCTGGTTTTGCCTCTTCACTTGATGGGGGATTGGTTCCTTCGTCAGTCGCTGGAGTCTCCTCATGACTTGCTTCTGTTGCAGCTTCTGCATCTGCTTTTTCAAGCGCAGCAGCTAAATCATCGGGTAACTTATCCAGCGCTTCAACATGAGTGATGCTTCCCTCTGTTTCTGAAGGTGTTGCTGTTTCTGCCGCCTGAACCATATTGGCGCTAAAGATACTAGCACCAATCATAACGGAGGCTGCACCGATTGCAAATTTTCTTATACTATAGTGACAGCGTTTCTCAAAAAAATGTCTATCCATCTTTCTCCTATTCCTTTCATCATCATAAATGAGTAAGCGGTATCATTTCTCCTTTGAAAAAAGGAGAGAAC
>CAUUXT010000136.1:0-3747 GCA_963549015.1 uncultured Streptococcus sp. | reverse complement strand
CTTAGCAAAAAGTACTAGCCCACTGGTTTCCATATCTAGACGATGAACGACATAGCAAGTTTGCCCAACGTAGGCAGAGACATGGTTGAGAAGGGCGATTTCGTTTGGTTGGTTACCGTGAGTTTTCATTCCTTCTGGTTTGTTGACGATAATGAGATGCTGATCTTGATAAACTTCTTGTACGAGGTCTGGATTTCCCCAAAGGATTTCCTTTTTGGGATAATCTTCCTCGTCAAAAGTCAATTGGCAAATATCCCCTGCTTTGACCATCTCGTTCCAGTGAACTTCTTCGTGGTTAATTACGATGTTCTTCTTGATTCTCAAAAAATGACGGATTTTTCTAGGGATGAGGAGTTGTTCCTCTAGAAATTGTTTGACCGTCATTTGAGGCAGGGATTCGGGTAATGTAAATGTGAATTGCATACAGATATTGTAACAAAAAAAGCCCTATTTGGATAGGGAGTAGCTAAATTCTTGAGTTCCCATGGTGAAGATGATAAAATAAACGCATGAAATTAGATAAATTATTTGAGAAATTTCTTTCTCTCTTTAAAAAAGAAACGAATGAATCGGCGGAGTCTGATTCGACTAGCATGCGTCGTTCTCGGAGCGATAGAAAAAAATTGTCCCAAGTTGGCCCAATTCGGAAATTTTGGCGTCGTTATCATCTGACAAAGATTGTCATCATTTTAGGGTTAAGTGCAGGTTTGCTAGTAGGAACCTACCTATTTGCGATAGCCAAGTCTACCAATGTCAATGATTTGCAAAATGCCTTGAAAACGCGAACTCTGATTTTTGACCGCGAAGAAAAAGAGGCAGGAGCCCTGTCCGGTCAAAAGGGAACCTATGTTGAACTGACAGATATCAGTAAAGATTTGCAAAATGCTGTCGTCGCGACAGAGGACCGTTCCTTTTATAAAAATGATGGGATTAACTACGGTCGTTTCTTTCTAGCCATCCTTACAGCAGGTCGTTATGGAGGGGGGTCTACCATCACTCAACAGTTGGCGAAAAATGCCTATCTTTCCCAGGACCAGACCGTTGAACGGAAAGCCAAGGAGTTTTTTCTTGCCTTAGAGTTGACAAAGAAATACAGTAAGGAGCAAATCCTTACTATGTACCTCAATAACGCCTACTTCGGGAATGGGGTATGGGGTGTTGAAGATGCAAGTAAGAAATATTTCGGTGTATCGGCTTCACAACTAACGCTTGATCAGGCGGCAACTCTAGCAGGGATGCTCAAGGGGCCAGAATTGTATAATCCATTAAATTCTGTTGAAACTTCAACCAACCGTAGGGATACTGTTTTGCAAAATATGGTTGCAGCAGGTTATATTGATAAAAATCAAGAGACCGAAGCAGCTGGATCAGATATGGCTTCTCAACTGCAAGATAAGTATGAAGGGAAGATTTCGGATTATCGTTACCCGTCCTATTTTGATGCAGTTGTCAACGAAGCCGTTTCCAAGTACAATCTCACAGAAGAAGAGATTGTCAACAACGGCTATCGAATCTATACAGAACTTGACCAAAACTACCAAGCCAACATGCAGGTTGTTTACGAAAATACCTCACTATTTCCAAAGGCAGAAGACGGAACACATGCTGAATCAGGTAGTGTTGCTTTAGAGCCTAAAACAGGTGGGGTGCGTAGCGTTGTTGGTAGCGTAGCTGGTGATGACAAACCAGGCTTCCGCAATTTCAACTATGCCACTCAGTCTAAGCGTAGCCCAGGCTCAACTATCAAACCTTTAGTGGTTTATACGCCTGCAGTAGAAGCAGGATGGGCCTTAAACAAGCAATTGGATAATCATACGATGCAGTACGATAGTTATCAAGTGGACAACTATGCAGGGATTAAGACTTCTCCTGAAGTACCTATGTATCAGGCTTTGGCGGAATCACTCAATTTACCGGCAGTTGCGACTGTAAATGCATTAGGTATTGACAAAGCTTTTGACGCTGGGGAGAGATTTGGCCTGAGTATGGAAAATGTTGATCGAGTTCTTGGAGTCGCTCTCGGTGGAGGCGTAGAAACGAATCCCCTCCAGATGGCGCAAGCCTATGCAGCCTTTGCTAATGAAGGTCTGATGCCTGAAGCACATTTTATCACTCGTATTGAAAATGCCAGTGGTCAGGTCATCAAGAGTCATAAAAATTCTCAAAAACGAGTGATTGATAAGTCGGTGGCCGATAAAATGACCAGCATGATGCTAGGAACATTTACCAATGGTACAGGAATTAGTTCGTCGCCAACAGATTATGTTATGGCTGGAAAGACAGGTACTACTGAGGCTGCTTTTAATTCAGTATATACTAGTGACCAGTGGGTGATTGGCTATACTCCAGATGTGGTAATTACCCACTGGCTTGGCTTCCCGACGACGGATGAGAACCATTATCTAGCAGGTTCGACATCAAATGGAGCAGCTCACGTCTTTAGAAGTATGGCTAATACCATTTTGCCATACACTCCAGGTAGCACCTTTACAGTTGAGAATGCTTATAAACAAAATGGTATTGAACCAGAAAATACTAAAAAACAAGCTATTGAAAATGAGGCAAACCAGTCGGAGGATCCGATAGCGGATATTCGTAGTCGTGCACAAAATCTTGTAGATGAAGCGGGACGTGCGATTTCAGAAGCTAAGATAAAAGAAAAAGCCCAGACAATATGGGACTCATTCCTTAATCTATTTCGTTAAGAGGCTTGTCAAAGCCTAGGTTTCTTGTTATAATAGATAAGATGGAGGCGTTATGGCATTAAAAAAAGCAAGCCTAGCTTGTGCAGTTTGCGGTTCAAGGAATTACTCAATCAAAACTAGTGGGAACCCCAAGCCAACACGACTAGAAGTAAATAAATTTTGTAAACATTGTGGGAAATATACGACACATAGAGAAACGAGATAGGAGAGAACGATGGGTTTTATTAAGGATATTTTTAAACTTCTTAAAGAAACAACGTGGCCAACTCGCAAGGAAAGCTGGAGAGATTTTCGATCTATTATGGAATACACAGCCTTCTTTGTGGTCATCATTTATATTTTTGACCAGTTGATTGTTTCAGGTTTGATTCGATTTATTAACATTTTTTAGAAGAAAGGCGGAGAACTTCTGCTAGTTTCTTCTATTATGAAAGGAAATATCATGGATAGTTTTGACAAAGGATGGTTTGTTCTACAAACTTATTCTGGCTATGAAAATAAGGTAAAAGAAAATCTATTGCAACGTGCGCAAACGTATAACATGTTGGATAATATTCTACGCGTTGAGATTCCAACACAAACCGTGCAAGTTGAGAAAAATGGAAAGAAAAAGGAAGTTGAAGAGAATCGCTTTCCAGGTTATGTCCTTGTAGAAATGGTCATGACAGATGAAGCATGGTTCGTCGTTCGAAACACACCGAACGTAACAGGATTCGTCGGATCCCACGGTAACAGATCAAAACCAACTCCGCTATTGGAACAAGAAATCCGTGATATTTTGGTTTCAATGGGACAAACGGTTCAAGAGTTTGATATTGACGTTGAAGTTGGTCAGACTGTCCGCATCATTGATGGCGCTTTTGCAGACTGCACAGGTAAAATTACTGAAATTGATAACAATAAAGTGAAGATGATTATCTCTATGTTTGGTAATGATACGATTGCAGAAGTAAACCTAAACCAAATTGCAGAATTATAACTCCAGAGAGGCTTTGCCTCTCTTTTTATGTGCCGTTGAGGGAGGAAGAAGTATAGAATAGAG
>CAUUXT010000135.1:0-3751 GCA_963549015.1 uncultured Streptococcus sp. | reverse complement strand
TGAAACCGATCAACTCCCGTATCATGAAATCGCTGGACAAGCTAGCTGGTTTTACTGGGAAGATCATCATTCCCTTTGGTCTAGCTCTCCTGCTAGAAGCCTTGATGTTAAAAGGCTTGCCCCTCAAGTCATCTGTTGTAAATTCGTCAACAGCCCTTTTGGGAATGTTGCCCAAGGGAATCGCCCTTTTGACCATTACTTCTCTCTTGACTGCGGTGATCAAGCTGGGTTTGAAAAAGGTTTTAGTGCAGGAGATGTACTCTGTCGAGACCTTGGCGCGTGTGGATATGCTCTGTCTGGACAAAACGGGGACCATTACCCAAGGAAAGATGCAGGTGGAGGCGGTTCTTCCTCTGACGGAAACGTATGGTGAAGAGACTATTGCCAGCATTTTGACCAGCTATATGGCCCATAGTGAGGATAAAAATCCGACAGCTCAAGCCATTCGCAAGAGTTTCCAAGGAGAAGTTGCTTATCCTATGATTTCCAATCTACCTTTCTCTAGCGACCGTAAGTGGGGAGCTATGGAGTTAGAGGGTCTGGGGACGGTTTTCTTAGGTGCACCTGAGATGTTGCTGGACTCTGAAGTCCCAGAAGCCAGAGAGGCTTTGGAGAGAGGTTCACGTGTCTTGGTCTTGGCTCTCAGTCACGAAAAACTAGACCACCACAAGCCACAAAAACCATCTGATATTCAGGCTCTAGCCTTGCTGGAGATCTTGGACCCTATTCGAGAAGGAGCAGCTGAGACGCTAGACTACCTCCGTTCTCAGGAAGTGGGCCTCAAGATTATCTCTGGTGACAATCCAGTTACGGTTTCCAGCATTGCCCAGAAGGCTGGCTTTGTGGATTATCGCAGCTATGTAGATTGCTCAAAAATCACGGATGAGGAATTGATTGCTGTAGCTGAGGAAACAGCCATTTTCGGACGTGTTTCACCTCATCAAAAGAAACTCATCATCCAAACCCTGAAAAAAGCGGGTCATACAACAGCTATGACAGGGGACGGTGTCAATGATATTCTGGCCCTTCGTGAAGCAGATTGTTCTATCGTTATGGCTGAAGGAGATCCTGCGACTCGTCAGATTGCCAATCTGGTTCTCTTGAACTCTGACTTTAATGATGTTCCTGAGATTCTCTTTGAAGGTCGTCGTGTGGTCAATAACATCGCCCACATCGCACCGATTTTCTTGATTAAGACCATCTATTCCTTCTTGCTTGCGGTGATTTGTATTGCTAGTGTTTTACTAGGGCGGTCTGAGTGGATTTTGATTTTCCCTTTCATTCCAATCCAGATTACCATGATCGACCAATTCGTGGAAGGTTTCCCGCCATTTGTTCTGACTTTTGAGCGAAATATCAAGCCTGTCGAACCAAACTTCCTCAGAAGATCCATGCTTCGCGCCCTACCAAGTGCACTTATGGTCGTCTTCAGCGTTCTCTTTGTGAAAATATTTGGAGCGAGTCAAGGTTGGTCTGAGTTAGAAATCTCAACTCTCCTCTATTATCTCCTTGGGTCTATCGGTTTCTTATCCGTATTTAGAGCCTGCATGCCATTTACCCTCTGGCGTGTCCTCTTGATTGTCTGGTCAGTAGGAGGCTTCCTAGCCACAGCACTCTTCCCAAGGATCCAAAAACTACTTGAAATTTCGACACTTACAGGACAAACATTCCCTGTTTACCTTGTCATGATGGCTGTCTTTACTGTGATTTTCATTCTAACCAGTCGCTATCAAGCTAGAAAATAAAGAAAGACTGCAATCTGTGGATTGCGGTCTTTTTAGGTGCAAGATTGCTAGCCGAAATATGGTATAATAAAAGGTAATAGAGTTTTGGAAAGTGAGAGAAGATGATTTCAAAGAGATTAGAATTGGTGGCGTCCTTTGTGCCACAGGGAGCCGTTTTACTAGATGTGGGGAGTGACCATGCTTATCTGCCCATCGAGTTAGTTGAGAGAGACCAAATCAAAAGCGCCATTGCAGGTGAGGTGGTGGAAGGACCCTATCAGTCTGCAGTCAAAAATGTTGAAAGTCATGGCCTAAAGGAGAAAATCCAGGTTCGTTTAGCCAATGGCTTGGCAGCCTTTGAAGAGACTGACCAAGTGTCAGTCATCACCATTGCAGGTATGGGTGGTCGTTTGATTGCTACCATATTGCAAGAAGGTTTGGAAAAGCTAGCTAATGTAGAGCGTTTAATCCTCCAGCCCAATAATCGTGAGGACGACTTGCGCATCTGGTTGCAAGACCACGGTTTCCAGATCGTAGCTGAAAGCATCCTAGAAGAAGCTGGCAAATTCTACGAGATTCTAGTTGTAGAAGCAGGACAAATGAAGCTATCAGCCAGTGATGTCCGTTTTGGACCTATCTTGTCCAAAGAAGTCAGTCCAGTCTTTGTCCAAAAATGGCAAAAAGAAGCAGCTAAACTAGAATTTGCCCTCGGACAAATCCCAGAAAAAAATCTGGAGGAACGTCAAGTTCTAGCAGATAAAATTCAAGCCATCAAGGAGGTGCTCTATGCTAGCAAGTGAAGTGATAAAACGCTATGAAGCCTTTTGTCCTCAGGAATTTTCTATGGAGGGAGACAGTCGTGGTCTGCAAATCGGGACTCTAGACAAGGAGATACAAAGAGTCATGGTGGCTCTCGATATTCGTGAAGAAACGGTGGCAGAGGCCATTGAAAAGGGTGTGGATTTGATTATCGTCAAGCACGCACCGATCTTTCGTTCAATCAAGGATCTGGTAGCTAGCCGTCCACAAAATCAGATTTACATTGATTTGATTAAGCATGACATTGCCGTTTATGTCAGTCACACCAATATTGACATCGTTGAGAATGGTCTCAATGACTGGTTCTGCCAGATGCTAGGCATTGAGGAGACGACTTATCTTCAGGAAACAGGCCCAGAACGTGGAATTGGTCGTATTGGGAATATTCAGCCTCAGACATTTGGGGAATTTGCCCAGCATGTCAAGCAAGTCTTTGGTCTAGATAGTCTTCGAATGGTGCATTATCAAGAGAGTGACTTGCAGAAGCCCATTTCAAGAGTAGCTATCTGTGGTGGTAGCGGTCAATCCTTCTATAAGGATGCTTTAGCTAAGGGAGCAGATGTCTATATCACTGGGGATATCTACTACCACACAGCTCAGGATATGTTGTCTGATGGCTTGCTGGCATTGGATCCAGGACATCATATCGAAGTGCTTTTTGTGGAAAAAATCGCAGCACTTCTTACTCAATGGAAGTCAGAAAAGGGCTGGACTGTTGATATCTTGCCTAGCCAGGCATCGACTAATCCTTTCCACCATATCTAGTTAGAAGGTGAAGACAATGAAAAAAGTAGCCATTATCGGAGCAGGGATTGTGGGGGCGACGGCTGCCTACTACCTCGCGAAAGAAAGCGACCTAGAGGTGACCGTTTTTGACCATGGACAGGGTCAGGCTACCAAGGCTGCAGCGGGAATTATCAGTCCTTGGTTTTCAAAACGACGCAATAAAGCTTGGTACAAGATGGCGCGCTTGGGAGCTGACTTTTATGTGGATTTGTTGGCTGATTTAGAGAAGTCAGGGCAAGAAATCGACTTTTATCAGCGTTCGGGAGTCTTTCTCTTGAAAAAGGATGAATCCAAGTTGGAAGAACTCTATGAACTAGCCCTTCAGCGCAGGGAAGAATCTCCCTTGATAGGTCAGTTAGCCATTTTAGACCAAGCGTCTGCAAATGAATTATTCCCTGGTCTGCAGGGATTTGACCACTTGC
>CAUUXT010000134.1:0-3801 GCA_963549015.1 uncultured Streptococcus sp. | reverse complement strand
TACCTTCCTTCATCAACCTAAGAGATCCCTTCGTAATGAACACTATCATCAGGAAACCAGAGACTACCTCAAGAGTAACAAGAGCGTCAAAATTTTCCTAACCAGTATGATTGGAGATGTGGAGGTGGTTAGAGGATGAAAAAGCAATCCTATCTATTAATCGGGCTGACTTCTCTCCTTTTTATCCTCTTTTTGACCAATAGTCTACTGGATATTCTCAATCTTGATTGGTCCTATTTGCTACAAGATATCGAAAAACTGGAAAAGTTAATCTTCTTGATCTTTGTCTTTAGTCTTTCCATGTCCTTCTTTTTTGTCCTCTTTTGGAGGGTGATGGAAGAAATTTCTCGCAGAAAAATGCAGGTCAATCTCAAGCGCTTATTAGCAGGGAAAGAACTAGTTTCTTTTGCAGATCCAGACTTGGATGCCAGTTTCAAGTCCTTATCTGGTAAGCTCAATCTTTTGACAGAAGCTGTTCAAAAGGCTGAAAACCAAAGCCTAGTCAAGGAAGAAGAAATCATCGAGAAAGAACGGAAGCGGATAGCGCGTGACTTACATGATACGGTTAGTCAGGAGTTGTTTGCGGCGCATATGATTTTATCAGGTGTCAGTCAGCAGGCTTTGAAGCTTGATAGAGAAAAGATGCAGATCCAGTTGCAAAGTGTCGTAGCCATCCTCGAAACAGCCCAGAAAGATCTACGGGTCTTGCTCTTGCATTTGCGACCCGTTGAGTTGGAAGACAAGAGTCTGGTTGAAGGGATTCAAATTCTCTTAAAAGAACTTGAGGACAAGAGTGATCTCAAGGTAAGTCTCAAGCAAAATGTGTCTAAATTGCCTAAGAAAATCGAAGAGCACATCTTCCGCATTATTCAGGAGTTGATCAGCAATACCCTTCGCCATGCTCAGGCATCTTGTTTGGATGTCTATCTCTATCAGACAGATGTTGAATTGCAGCTGAAAGTGGTGGACAATGGGATTGGCTTCCAGTTAGGGAGTTTAGACGATTTGAGTTATGGACTGCGAAATATTAAGGAGCGGGTTGAAGATATGGCTGGAACAGTTCAACTCTTGACAGCACCTAAGCAAGGACTGGCGGTTGATATCCGTATTCCCCTGCTCGACAAGGAATCATAAAGGAGTAGAGATGAAAATTTTACTGGTAGATGACCATGAAATGGTCCGATTGGGCTTGAAAAGCTACTTTGACCTCCAAGAAGATGTAGAAGTTGTGGGTGAGGCGGCCAATGGGTCTCAAGGTATTGACTTGGCCTTGGAATTACGTCCAGATGTCATAGTCATGGATATCGTCATGCCTGAGATGAATGGGATTGATGCTACCTTGGCCATCCTCAAAGAATGGCCTGAAGCCAAGATTTTGATTGTCACATCTTACTTGGACAATGAAAAAATCATGCCGGTCTTGAATGCTGGTGCCAAAGGTTATATGCTCAAGACTTCTAGTGCAGACGAATTGCTCCACGCTGTCCGTAAGGTGGCTGCTGGCGAGCTGGCCATTGAACAAGAGGTCAGCAAGAAAGTCGAATACCACCGCAATCATATCGAGCTTCATGAGGACTTGACTGCGCGTGAACGAGATGTGCTTCAACTCATTGCCAAGGGCTACGAAAATCAACGGATCGCAGATGAACTCTTCATCTCTCTCAAGACGGTCAAGACCCATGTGTCCAACATCCTTGCCAAGCTTGAGGTTAGCGATCGCACCCAGGCAGCGGTCTATGCCTTTCAGCACCACTTGGTCGGGCAGGAGGACCTTTAGATGAGTCTTGCAGAGTTACTTGAGGAGCTAGAAGCAGCAAAAGACCCTGAGAAAGCAGACCCAATGGAAGCCTATATGCGCCATCAATTTCCCTTTCTAGGCATTGCAGGTCCTGAAAGAAATTCACTCTATAAAAAGTATTTTCCAGAAGCGAAAAAAACAAAGATTATCGATTGGGATTTTGTAGACACTTGCTGGGAAAAGGATGCTAGAGAATACCAATATGTGGCTGCCAACTATTTGAAAGCCATGCAGTCTTATCTAACGAAGGACGATTTGCCTAAGCTTGAGAGCTTGGTCGTGACCAAGTCTTGGTGGGACACGGTAGATATTCTAGATAGAGTAGTTGGGAGTTTGGTGGCTAACCATCCGGAACTTGAAGAAGGGCTTTTAAAATGGAGCCTATCAGACAATATCTGGCTGAGACGAGTCGCTATTGACCACCAGTTGTTAAGAAAAGAGAAAACAAATGTCCAACTGATGGAAAAGATCCTGCTCAACAATCTGGATCAGACAGAATTTTTTATCAACAAAGCCATCGGCTGGGCTCTAAGAGACTACTCTAAAACCAATCCCGAATGGGTAGCACGTTTCATTGAAAAAAATAAGAAACGAATGGCTGAACTCAGTATCAGGGAAGCAAGCAAGTACCTTTAGCATCATTGAAAAGCGCATTCATTACTTGAAAAAAGTCGCTATTATATGGTATAATGGACTGTATTAAAAATTTTAAGGAGAAATGACAGAATGTCTGTATCATTTGAAAACAAAGAAACAAACCGTGGTGTCTTGACTTTCACTATCTCTCAAGACCAAATCAAACCAGAATTGGACCGTGTATTTAACTCAGTAAAGAAAACTCTTAACGTTCCTGGTTTCCGTAAAGGTCACCTTCCACGCCCTATCTTCGACCAAAAATTTGGTGAAGAAGCTCTTTATCAAGATGCAATGAACGCACTTTTGCCAAATGCTTATGAAGCTGCAGTAAAAGAAGCAGGTCTTGAAGTGGTTGCACAACCAAAAATTGACGTAACTTCAATGGAAAAAGGTCAAGACTGGGTTATCACAGCTGAAGTCGTGACAAAACCTGAAGTAAAATTGGGGGACTACAAAAACCTTGAAGTATCAGTTGATGTAGAAAAAGAAGTAACTGACGCTGACGTTGAAGAACGTATCGAACGCGAACGCAACAACTTGGCTGAATTGGTTATCAAAGAAGGTGCTGCTGAAAATGGCGACACTGTTGTTATTGACTTCGCAGGTTCTATCGATGGTGTTGAGTTCGACGGAGGAAAAGGTGAAAACTTCTCACTTGGACTTGGATCAGGTCAATTCATCCCTGGTTTCGAAGACCAATTGGTAGGTCACTCAGCTGGCGAAACTGTTGATGTTATCGTAACATTCCCAGAAGACTACCAAGCAGAAGACCTTGCAGGTAAAGAAGCTAAATTCGTAACAACTATTCACGAAGTAAAAGCTAAAGAAGTTCCAGCTCTTGATGATGAACTTGCAAAAGATATCGACGAAGAAGTGGAAACTCTTGACGAATTGAAAGAAAAATACCGCAAAGAATTGACTGCTGCAAAAGAAGAAGCATACAAAGATGCCGTTGAAGGTGCAGCAATCGATAAAGCTGTAGAAAATGCTGAAATCGTAGAACTTCCAGAAGAAATGATTCACGAAGAAGTTCACCGTTCAGTAAATGAATTCCTTGGAAACTTGCAACGTCAAGGGATCAACCCTGACATGTACTTCCAAATCACAGGAACTACTCAAGAAGACCTTCACAAACAATACGAAGCAGAAGCTGAGTCACGTACCAAGACTAACCTTGTTATCGAAGCAGTTGCCAAAGCTGAAGGATTTGACGCTTCAGAAGAAGAAATCCAAAAAGAAATCGAGCAATTGGCAGCAGACTACAACATGGAAGTTGCACAAGTACAAAACTTGCTTTCAGCTGACATGTTGAAACACGATATCACTATCAAAAAAGCTGTTGAATTGATTACAAGCACAGCAACAGT
>CAUUXT010000133.1:0-3803 GCA_963549015.1 uncultured Streptococcus sp. | reverse complement strand
GGTCCGGACTTGTCCAGCTTTTTTATAGTAGGCATCATAGTAACCTGATGAAAGGCTAAAGGTACCCAGCATGATACGGCGTTTCACCTCTTCACCGAAACCTTGACTACGGCTGTTTACATAGATTTCATCAAGATTAGTTGCATCCTCTGCGCGGTAGCCGTAACGGATACCGTCAAAGCGTTGCAAGTTTGATGAAGCTTCTGATGAAGCAATGATGTAGTAAACGGCAACACCGTATTTTGAGTGAGGAAGGCTCACTTCTTCGACGATAGCGCCAAGTCTCTCAAAGTGTTTGGCTGCGTTTAGAATGGTTTCCTTAACCTCTGGGTCAATCCCTTCACCGAGATATTCCTTAGGCAAAGCTATTTTCATTCCCTTGATATCTTGCCCGATTTTTGAAGTAAAGTCGGCAATGCGGACAGGAGCAGAAGTCGAGTCTTTGGCATCTTCGCTGGCAATAGCGTTGAGCAAGAGGGCATTTTCCTTAACAGTTGGTGCAAAAGGTCCAATCTGGTCTAATGAGCTACCGAAGGCAATGAGACCGAAACGTGAAACTGTTCCGTAGGTTGGTTTGAGACCAACAATCCCGTTGAAGGCAGCAGGTTGGCGGATAGAACCACCAGTATCAGAACCAAGTGACAAACGGACTTGTCCTGAAGCTACAGAAGCTGCAGAACCACTTGATGAACCACCAGGAACCTTGCTGTGGTCCCAAGCATTTTTAGTCGCACCGTAGTGGGAAGTCTCACCTGAACCACCCATGGCAAACTCGTCCATGTTGGTTTTTCCGATAACAATCATACCCTTAGCTTTGGCATTGGCAACGGCTGTCGCATCAAAGATTGGCTCGTAGTTGTAGAGCATTTTTGAGGCAGCGGTTGTGAGGATACCGTCAGTAGAGATATTATCCTTAACTGCCAGTGGAATTCCTGAAAGGACATTATCAGCGTCAATTCCAGCTTCATCAATGGCTTTGGCTTGAGCAAGAGCCTGCTCTTCAGCGATAGTGACGAAAGCGTTGATAGCTTTCTCGCGAGACTTGATATCTTCAAGCGTGGCTTGTGTCAATTCAGTTGCTGAAATTTCCTTAGAGACAAGGAGGTTGTGCAAGTCTTCAATCGTTTTGTTATTAAAAGTCATTAGGCATCTCCTCCATCATCTAGGATAGCTGGTACCTTGATATAGTAGTTGTCTTTTTCAGGTACGTTTTTAAACAAGCGATCACGGTCTGTTCCTTCTTCGGCCACATCAGGGCGGAGTACAGTCTTGCGGTCAGCCATAGTTGTAGTAGGTGCAATACCAGTTGTGTCAACTTCGCCCAGCAACTCAACCATATCAACAATCTTAGACAAGGTTGTCGCAAAGGCGGCAGTTTCTTCTTCAGAGAATCTTAATTTTGAAAGATTGGCAACGTGTGTTACCTCTTCTTGCGTAATTTTCATCTTGCATCCTTTCGTGAAATGATGATTTTTAGTCTGTTCTATTTTACCATATTTTCCTATAAATAAGGGAGCCAAACTGAAAAGAAATAGAAATTGAAAAATCGCTTTTAATTCGCTATAATGGTTAAACTAGAGAATAGAGAAATAAGAGTTAGGATAGAAATATGTTCCATCATTTTATCACCAGATCTCAAACGGTTCCTCCTCCTATTCCCCTCTTTTGGTATGGGGCTATGATGCTTCTTTTAGTGCTTTGTATTTATGGAGCACTTGCTTATCACAAAAATCCGAAATTTGTCCGCTTGTTTAAGTGGATTCAGATTCTCCAGTTGCTAGCCCTATATAGTTGGTATGTTGGTTTTGGGATTCCATTTTCTAATAGCCTTCCATTTTACCATTGCCGTTTGGCTATGTTTGCGGTGGTTTTCTTGCCAGATAAATGGCGGAGCAAGCAATATTTTGCTCTCTTAGGAGCAAGCGGAGCTGTCTTTGCCTTGGTTTACCCCGTTTTTGACCCCTATGATTTTCCCCATATCACCAGTTTTTCATTTTTGATTGGGCACTATGCCCTTCTAGCGAATTCCTTGGTCTACTTGATGAATCACTATGACAAGACCTTGCTCAAGAAGTATATGATTGTAGCTTATACCTTTATTCTCAATCTCTTTCTAGTTGGGGTTAATCAGGTGACGGGTGGAAATTATGGTTTGTTAAACAAGACACCTTTTATTCCAAATGCACCCTTGTGGTTAAAATACCTTCTTGTGTCCGTCATCCTCTCACTGGCTCTTGTTCTCTTTGATATCTTGTTCAAGAAACGGTGGAAAAAGAGAAATCAGGCGCAATCTGTGCTCTAGCTTGCCTTTTCATCAGATGAGCAATTGAAAAACTCCCCAAAATCCGATATAATGGAGAGTTGAAAGGAATAGTAAAATCCAATGTAAACATCATTCTGAGCTACTGAAACAACCAAAAATAGAGAATCAAAGAAAGAGAACTTATGACTATTCAAGAAGAAATAAAGAAACGCCGTACCTTTGCCATCATCTCCCACCCGGACGCCGGGAAAACAACTATCACTGAGCAGTTGCTCTACTTTGGGGGCGAGATTCGTGAGGCTGGTACTGTAAAAGGGAAGAAAACAGGGACTTTTGCCAAGTCTGACTGGATGGATATCGAGAAACAACGTGGGATTTCGGTCACTTCATCTGTGATGCAATTTGACTACGATGGCAAACGCGTGAACATCTTAGACACACCAGGGCACGAGGACTTCTCAGAAGATACTTATCGTACCTTGATGGCGGTGGATGCTGCGGTCATGGTCGTGGACTCTGCCAAGGGTATCGAGGCCCAAACCAAGAAATTGTTTGAGGTTGTGAAGCACCGTGGCATTCCAGTCTTTACCTTTATGAACAAGCTGGACCGTGATGGTCGTGAGCCACTGGACCTCTTGCAAGAACTAGAAGAAGTCCTAGGTATTGCGAGCTATCCGATGAACTGGCCAATCGGGATGGGGAAAGCCTTTGAAGGCTTGTATGACCTTTATAACCAACGTTTGGAGCTTTATAAAGGGGATGAACGCTTTGCCAGTCTAGAAGATGGGGATAAGCTTTTTGGAAGCAATCCTTTCTACGCTCAGGTTAAGGACGATATCGAACTCCTTCAAGAAGCTGGGAATGAGTTTTCAGAAGAAGCCATTTTAGCGGGTGAATTAACACCAGTCTTCTTCGGCTCAGCCTTGACAAACTTTGGGGTTCAGACCTTCCTTGAGACCTTCCTCAAGTTTGCTCCAGAACCACATGGCCACAAGAAAACAGATGGAGAAATTGTGGATCCTTATGACAAGGATTTCTCAGGATTTGTCTTTAAAATCCAAGCCAACATGGATCCTCGTCACCGGGACCGTATCGCCTTTGTCCGTATCGTATCGGGTGAATTTGAGCGAGGAATGAGTGTCAATTTGCCTCGTACTGGGAAGACTGCCAAGCTTTCTAATGTCACCCAGTTTATGGCGGAAAGTCGTGAAAATGTGACCAATGCTGTTGCAGGAGACATCATCGGGGTTTACGATACCGGCACTTATCAAGTTGGAGATACCTTGACGGTTGGAAAAAACAAGTTTGAATTTGAACCACTGCCAACCTTTACACCTGAGATTTTCATGAAAGTTTCTGCTAAGAACGTCATGAAGCAAAAATCCTTCCACAAGGGGATTGAGCAATTGGTGCAAGAAGGAGCTATTCAGCTTTATAAGAATTACCAAACAGGCGAGTACATGCTAGGGGCTGTGGGGCAACTCCAGTTTGAAGTCTTTAAGCACCGCATGGAAGGCGAGTACAATGCAGAAGTGGTCAT
>CAUUXT010000132.1:0-3807 GCA_963549015.1 uncultured Streptococcus sp. | reverse complement strand
ACACTATGTAACTTGGGACCTGCCGATGTTTAAATTTTTATTAAAGAATTTTGATCTATACAGTATTCGTCAAAAATTTGAAAAGACACGCTACTTTGTCCCTAAGTCTGAAAAATTCTTCCTTGGTAAAGATACCAATAACATTGAATTGTGGTTTGAAGAAGCATGAAGTTGGAAAAAATTCTAAGAAAAATAGAAAATCAAATCGAGGCAGGGATTTATCCCGGGGCCTCTTTTGCGTATTATAAGGATGGTGAATGGAAAGAGTCTTATCTAGGATTGAGTGATCCAGAACGAGACTTGAAGACAGAGACCGGTTTGGTTTATGATCTAGCCAGTGTGAGTAAGGTTGTGGGAGTGGGGACGGTTTTTACCTTCTTGTGGCAGCAGGGCAAATTAGATATTGAGCGACCGGTAACGGATTTTTTACCGGAGTGTGATTATCCTGATATCACTATACGGCAGCTTCTGACCCATTCTACAGATTTAGACCCCTTTATTCCAAATCGGGACCTCTTAACTGCCCCTGAATTAAAAGAAGCCATGTTTCACCTCAATAGACGAAGTCAGCCGGCCTTCCTATACTCGGACGTTCACTTTTTACTCTTGGGCTTTCTTTTGGAAAAAATCTTTGACCAAGATTTGGATCAGATTATAAAAAAACAAGTTTTGGAAGCATGGAGGATGAAGGAGACCAAGTTCGGCCCAGTTGAGCAAGCTGTACCAACAGTGAGAGGAGTGGAGGCCGGAATCATTCACGATCCCAAAGCTCGTCTATTAGGGAAACACGCTGGAAGTGCTGGTTTGTTTTCGACTGTTAAGGATCTGCAAATCTTTCTGGAACATTATTTGAAAGATGATTTTGCAGAAGATTTGAGCCAAAATTTTTCTCCCTTAGATGATAAGGAGCGTTCCCTAGCCTGGAATCTGGAAGGAGCTTGGCTCGACCATACGGGTTATACAGGTACCTTCACTATGTGGAATCGAAAGAAACAAGAAGCTGCTATCTTTTTATCCAATCGAACGTATGAGAAGGATGAGCGTGCCCAGTGGATAGTCGATCGAAATCAAGTGATGGAAATGATTCGTCAAGAGGAGTAGGGAGAATCATGTCAAAAACCGTAAAAGGAACTCTATATACAGTAGCGGCAGGGATTGCTTGGGGCTTGTCTGGCACTAGTGGTCAATACCTGATGGCACACGGGATTTCTGCTCTAGTCTTGACCAATTTGCGGCTTATCATTGCAGGCTTGGCACTGGTGTTCTTATCCTATGCGACTTCAAAGGATAAACTCCTATCTTTTTTAAAAGACAGAAAAAGCCTTTTATCTCTGCTGTTATTTGCCTTGTTCGGGCTTTTCTTAAACCAGTTTGCCTATCTTTCTGCCATTCAGGAAACCAATGCTGGAACTGCGACAGTTCTCCAGTATGTATGCCCCGTTGGGATCTTGATTTATACTTGTATCAAGGACAAGGTAGCTCCGACTCTAGCTGAGATTATTTCGATTGGATTGGCTATAGGAGGAACTTTTCTGATTGCGACGCACGGGAAAGTTGACCAGTTGTCTGTCACACCCCTAGGCCTTTTCTGGGGTCTCTTTTCTGCCCTAACCTATGCCCTCTATATTATCCTTCCCATCGCTTTGATTAAGAAGTGGGGCAGTATTTCGGTGATTGGTGTCGGGATGGTTATTTCTGGTGTAGTGGCTATTCCTTTCACAGGAGTCTTACAGGCTAGCATACCAACCAGCTTAGATTTTCTCTTTGCATTTGCTGGGATTATCATCATTGGAACAGTATTTGCCTATACAGCTTTTCTAAAAGGAGCTAGTCTGATAGGCCCTGTTAAGTCTAGTTTATTGGCTTCCATAGAACCAATTTCAGCCGTTTTCTTTGCCTTTCTGATTATGAAGGAACAGTTTTATGCGATTGATTTTGTCGGTATGGCTATGATTTTACTAGCCGTGACCATTATTTCATTGAAAGATTTACTGCTGGAAATAAAGAGTAAGTAATTAAAAAATCCACTCAGTCGAGTGGATTTTGTGTATAGATGATTAGTCTTTATTTTCGTGTGGCAAGATCAAGTTCAAGATGATTCCTGTCATGGCTGATAAAGCAGTACCTGAAAGTGTAACTGGCCCAAGTTTGAGGATGGCTCCCCCAAGTCCTAGTACTAACATGGCACTAGCAATGATGAGGTTACGCATTTGACTGAAGTCAACGCGTTCCTTAATCAAAACTTTCAAACCATTGCTGGCGATAACTCCGTAGAGAAGGATGGACATGCCACCGAGCACAGCATTTGGAATGGTTGAAATCAAGGCAGTGAATTTCCCTAGGAAGCTAAGAGCAATCGCGATGAAGGCCGCGTTACGGATAACAGAGACAGAAGCGATACGAGTCATCCCGATAACCCCTGTATTTTCACCGTAAGTCGTATTGGCTGGTCCACCGAGGAAGGCAGATACAGATGTTGCAATACCGTCACCGAGAAGCGTACGGTGAAGTCCTGGTTCTTTCAGGAATTGACGGCCACAGATTTGGCTTAAAACTGTGTGGTCTCCGATGTGTTCTGAAATTGTTACAATAGCGATAGGCAAGATTGCGATTGTTTCAGGACCGAAATACAAGTTGTACTCTTTAAAGGCACCACCTGTACTAAATGGCAAGTAGAAACCAGGAATTTCAAACCAATTAGCTTCTAGAACTGGTGTAAAGTCAACCAAACCAAGCATCATAGCGAAGATATACCCACCGATGATGGCAAAGAGGAAAGGAATGATACGGAGGAACCCTTTTCCTTTTGTATTGATAAAGGCGGCAATCAAGAATGTAACAACGGCTACAAGAGCATTTTTCCAGTTTCCGTCTGCTACAAGTCCAGCATTCGTTACAGCAGAACCAGCAAGACCAAGACCGATAACGATAATCATAGGTCCGATAATGATTGGGGGCAAGAGTTTATCAATCCATTTCGTACCTGCAAAACGAACACTTGCTGCTACAAGGACATAGACCAAACCAGTCAAGATGACCCCCGTTTGAGCAGCAGATACATCGCCCCCCATTTCTTTCATGGCTAAAGACATAGCCGTGATAAAGGCAAATGAAGAACCTAGATAAACTGGAACCTTAAAGCCAGTAGAAATCATGTAGATAAGTGTTCCAATACCGGATGCAAAGAGAGCAACCGATACGGGCATTCCTAAAATTAAGGGAACGAGAATGGTTGCGCCAAACATGGCAAATACGTGCTGGAAGCTTAGAAGAATACCTTTACCAGCAGAAGGACGTTGATCAACGTCTAGTAACAAGTCAACAGTTGATTCCTGTTTCATAAAAACCTCACTTTTGGGCACCAAAAAAGAGCCCATTATTTTGCAGCAATAGGCCCTCAGAGTAAGACTTTTTAAAAAATAGCTATCTTTTAAAAATTTATATAAATCTGCGCCTTCGTCACCTCACAGGATGACATTAAAAACCTTTGCTTAGGATAGTATAGCAGAAAAAATTCGTTTTGTAAACGAATTTTTCCCGAGCCTAGAAATGCGAGGGTGAGGTTGATTTTGTAAATCATTTTTTCCCGAGCCCAGAAATGCGATAGTGTGGCGAACTTTGTAAACATTTTTTTACTAAAAAATTTAAAGTGGGCGTTTGTTGGGCATGCCAGCCTTACGTGGATATTTGTTTGGAGTCTCTTTTTTCTTTTCTACCACAGTGATATAACGGGGATCTCCATTTGGAAGGGCATAGCTGAGGTTGTCTTCAACCTTGCTAAAGAGGAGATTGAGAGCGTTCTTGGAT
>CAUUXT010000131.1:0-3831 GCA_963549015.1 uncultured Streptococcus sp. | reverse complement strand
TATCACCTACTATCTCTTTAAAGTCATTCCTGACAAAGAATAGATAAAAATAGTAGTTATTTGCCTTGATAAAAATGAAAGCATATTTAAAATAATATGATATAATAAATTCAAAGAAAACATCAAGGAGAATCAAATGATTTACGAATTTTGTGCTGAAAATGTGACCTTGCTTGAAAAAGCGATGCAGGCTGGAGCTCGTCGAATCGAACTTTGTGACAATCTAGCAGTAGGAGGAACAACACCTAGCTATGGAGTGACCAAGGCAGCGGTTGAACTGGCAGCTAACTACGACACCACCATCATGACCATGATTCGTCCCCGTGGTGGCGACTTTGTCTATACTGATATGGAAATAGCAATCATGCTAGAAGACATTCGTTTGACTGCTCAGGCTGGAAGTCAAGGGGTTGTATTTGGGACATTAACTGCTGATAAAAAGTTAGATAAACCTAATCTTGAGAAGCTGATTGCCGCATCTAAAGGAATGGAAATTGTCTTTCACATGGCCTTTGATGAATTGAGCGAAGAAGACCAGTTGGAAGCCATTGACTGGCTCAGCCAAGCTGGTGTTACCCGTATCCTAACTCGTGCTGGAGTTTCTGTCGACTCTTTAGAGAAGCGTTTTGCTCACTATCACAGAATTTTGGAACATGCAGCTGGTAAAATTGAAATTCTACCAGGTGGGGGGATTGACTTGGATAACCGTCAAACCTTTATCGACCAGTTGGGCGTGACACAATTGCATGGAACTAAGGTTGTCTTTTAAAAAATAGAAAGGAACTGCTAGCTTTGGGTAGCAGTTTTCACTTATGTTTGAAATTTTTAAATCCTATCAGTTTAATAAAGAAAAAGCCATAGACTATGGTTTTGTAGAAAATGGAGAAGTCTGGACCTATAGTTGCCAGATTTTGCAGGGTGAATTTTTCATGACACTCTCCATCACTCCTGATAATGTGAGTTTTCTTGTCTTTGACCAGGAAACGGGAGATCTCTATCCTCAAGTTCATATAGAAAGCATGCGTGGGAGTTTTGTCGGAAGTGTCCGTGAGGCTTGTTTGGAGATTCTCTACCAGATTCGGAAGGCTTGTTTTGATGTGCAGGATTTTATCTGTCCTCAGACTAAGCGTATCATGGAACAGGTTCAGGAAAAATATGGCAATCAATTGGAGTATTTGTGGGAAAAATCGCCTGATACAGCTGTATTGCGCCATGAAGACAATCAAAAGTGGTATGCTGTTTTGATGAGAATCCCTTGGGATAAGCTGGAAAAGGGCAGAGAAGGGCTAGTCGAAGCAGTCAATATCAAACACAACCAAGTAGCGGATTTGCTTTCAAAAAGGGGCATTTATCCAGCCTTTCATATGAATAAACGTTACTGGATTAGTCTTGTTCTTGATGATAGTTTATCGGATGATGAAGTTCTAGACTTGCTAGAAATCAGTTGGAATTTGACTTTAAAAAAGTAAGGAAATTCCCTTGTGTTTTCAAATACTTTCAATTAGCAAAATATTCTTTACTGAAGAAATTTTCAGAAAATATTGGATTTTTTATTGACAAGAGATTTTTCCTATGCTAAAATACTTAACAAGACATCAAACGAAGGAGAAAGTCAAACATGAAAACAGCTAAGTTTAATCAATTTGCTTTGTTGTTGAGGTACTCGGGCTAGTGCAAAAGCATTAGTCCTGTTTGGCTTACCAAGCGGGAGTAAATCAACATCTCGCTTGGGTTTCTGAGCGAGATGTTTTTTTAAAACCATATTTGGAAAAGGGGAAATCTTATGCGAACAGTTGAATTTCTAGATACCAGCCTTCGAGATGGAGAGCAGACACCTGGCGTTAACTTTTCAATCAAGGAAAAAATTGCCATTGCAAGGCAGCTGGAGAAGTGGGGCATTTCAGCCATCGAAGCTGGTTTTCCAGCTGCTAGCCCAGACTCATTTAAGGCAGTTCAGGAGATTGCTAAAGTCTTGAAGAAAACAGCGGTAACTGGTCTAGCACGTTCGGTCAAGTCTGATATTGATGCTTGTTACGAGGCACTTAAGGATGCCAAGTATCCACAAGTCCATGTCTTTATTGCTACCAGTCCGATTCACCGCAAGTATAAGCTCAATAAGAGCAAGGAAGAGATTTTAGAAGCTATTAAGGAGCATGTTTCTTACGCACGTTCTAAGTTTGAAATCGTCGAATTCTCTCCTGAAGATGCGACTAGAACAGAGTTGGATTTCCTCTTGCAAGTCGTTCAAACAGCAGTCGATGCTGGTGCATCTTATATCAATATCCCTGACACGGTTGGATTCACCACTCCAGAAGAGTACGGAGCTATCTTCAAATACTTGATTGAGAATGTCAAGACGGATCGTCAGATTATCTATTCACCTCACTGTCATGATGACCTCGGAATGGCAGTGGCTAACAGCCTTTCTGCTGTCAAGAACGGTGCAAGACGTGTTGAAGGGACTATCAATGGTCTTGGGGAGCGAGCTGGGAATGCTGCTTTGGAAGAAATAGCAGTGGCCCTCAATATTCGCCAAGATTACTATCAGGCAGAGACAAGTATTGTCCTAAATGAAACCATTAATACGTCAGAAATGGTTTCTCGCTTCTCTGGTATTCCAGTTCCTAAAAACAAGGCTGTCGTTGGTGGTAATGCCTTCTCTCACGAGTCTGGTATTCACCAAGATGGAGTTCTTAAAAATCCTCTTACTTATGAGATCATAACACCTGAATTGGTCGGTGTTAAGAGTAATAGCCTTCCGCTTGGTAAATTGTCAGGTCGCCATGCCTTTGTTGAAAAACTAAGAGAACTGGCCCTAGATTTTACAGAAGAGGATATCAAACCACTCTTTGCTAAGTTCAAGGCACTAGCGGATAAGAAACAAGAAATCACAGATGCAGATATTCGAGCTCTGGTAGCTGGAACCATGGTTGAAAATCCAGAAGGCTTCCACTTTGATGATTTACAACTTCAAACCCATGCGGACAATGACATCAAAGCGCTCGTTAGTCTAGCCAACATGGATGGTGAAAAAGTCGAATTCAATGCGACAGGACAAGGCTCTGTTGAAGCAATCTTTAACGCTATCGATAAGTTCTTTAACCAATCTGTCCGCTTGGTATCCTATACCATTGATGCTGTGACAGATGGAATTGATGCTCAAGCTCGTGTCTTGGTTACTGTTGAAAACAGAGATACAGAAACCATCTTTAACGCAGCAGGTCTTGACTTCGATGTATTGAAGGCTTCGGCTATTGCCTATATCAATGCCAATACCTTTGTTCAAAAAGAGAATGCAGGTGAGATGGGGCGCAGCGTTTCCTACCGCGATATGCCTAGTGTGTAAGGGAGAAAGCTATGACAAAGAAAATAGTGACCCTAGCAGGGGATGGAATCGGTCCAGAAATCATGGAAGCTGGTTTGGAAGTTCTGAAGGCCCTTGCTGAAAAAACGGGCTTTGACTATGAGATAGATAGGCGACCCTTTGGTGGTGCTGGGATTGACGCAGCAGGACATCCCTTACCTGATGAGACCCTCAAGGCATGTAGAGGAGCAGATGCTATTCTCCTAGCGGCTATCGGTAGTCCTCAATATGATGGGGCAGTGATTCGGCCTGAACAAGGCTTGCTGGCTCTTCGTAAGGAACTCAATCTCTATGCCAACATACGCCCAGTTAAGATTTTTGAGAGTCTCAAGCATTTGTCACCTCTCAAACCGGAACGAATTGCTGGGGTAAACTTTGTCGTGGTGCGTGAGTTGACAGGTGGGATTTACTTTGGAGATCATATCCTGGAAGAGCGCAAAGCACGTGATATCAACGACTATAGCTAT
>CAUUXT010000130.1:0-3839 GCA_963549015.1 uncultured Streptococcus sp. | reverse complement strand
TTATACAAGTGAAATCAGCGGAGATGCAACAACTGGTTTTACAATCACTAATAAATATACTCCAGAAACGATTGACATTAAAGCCACAAAGAACTGGGATGATGCCAATAACCAAGATGGCAAACGTCCGAAATCGATTACGGTCAACCTCATGGCCGACGGTGAAAAAGTAGCTTCCCAAGAAGTGAAAGCAGCAGCTGACGGCACTTGGTCTACAGTCTTTACAAAACTTCCTAAATTCAAAAATGGGAAGGTGATTAAATATAGCCTGACCGAAGAAGTCGTTTCTGAATACACCAGCGAAATCAATGATTTCAATATTACCAACAAATACACACCAAAAATGATTGATTATCAAGTGACGAAGACTTGGAATGACAATAATAACCAAGATGGCAAACGTCCAGACCATATCACGGTTCACTTGCTGAAGACAGTTGGCGGTGTGACTACCGAAGTTGAGAAATATGATATCAAAGTCGCAGAAGCAGATCCAGCGAATGGCAATGTTTGGAAACATACCTTTACTAATCTTCCAAAATACGAAACAGGTCAAGAAATTGTCTATTCTGTTAAGGAAGATGCCGTAGCAGGATATGAAACATCTATCAAGGGTCAAGAAATCACAAACACCCATGACCCAGAAACAATCGTCATTTCTGGTAAGAAAGTCTGGGAAGATGCTAACAACCAAGACGGCAAGCGAACAAAAACAGTCAAGGTTCAAATTCTGAAAGGCGGCACAATCGTTGATGAAGTTGAAACTTCAGAAGAAAAAGGTTGGGCATTTGAATCCAAACCATTACCGAAGTATGAAAACGGTAAAGAAATCGAATATGATGTCAAAGAAGTTGCTGTAGAATCTTACGAAAAGCCAATAGTTGAAAAATCTCAAGACGGTAAATACACGATTACCAACAAGCGTACTCCAGAAAAGGTAAACTTGACAGGTCAAAAGACTTGGGAAGATGACAATGACAAAGACGGTCTTCGTCCAAAAGAGATTCAAGTAAGATTGCTTGCAAATGGAAAAGATACAGGCAAAGTAGCAACAGCAAGCGCAGCAACTGGTTGGAAGTATAGTTTTGAACAGCTTGCCAAATATGAAGCAGGTAAGGAAATCACTTATACGGTGGAAGAAGTTGCGGTACCAGAAGGATACACAGCGAAGGTAGAAGGCATGAATATCACGAATCGTCATACGCCAGAGAAACCACAAACCCCACCAAGTACACCAGAAAAGCCAAAGAAGACCATTCTCCCATCAACAGGTAGTCACAGTTCATTCTTGGCATTATTTGCAGGTTTGTTCACATTAGGTGGAGCTGTTTACTTGTTAAAGAAGAAGGTGTAATTCTATCATCAGGTAGAACAATGAAAGTCCATTAGAGAAATCTAGTGGGCTTTTTCAGATTCTTTGGCAACGGATATGGATGATGATTAGTTGATTTATCTTAACATTGAGGTGAAATCAAATTAGCTTCCTCAATTTGTATACAGAGCTAAAAAATTAGTAAATTGTCTATGGCTTGTGAAGGATTCATGAAGAACAATACCTTTGTTTTATCAAAATTTCTCGCTAATTTATGGGAGATTCTTTTCTTAAAATGCAGTTTTTAAGATTTTTTGTGATAAAATAAAATCAATTGCGAATAGTAAGGTAGGGGAGGTTCTATGAAAGCAGAAATTATTGCTGTGGGTACTGAAATTCTGACAGGTCAGATTGTCAATACAAACGCCCAATTTTTATCTGAAAAATTAGCGAGTCTGGGAGTAGATGTGTATTTTCAAACTGCGGTCGGAGATAATAAAGCTCGTCTGTTATCCATTTTAGAAATTGCTCGGAATCGGAGTAATTTGGTCATCTTAACTGGAGGATTAGGCCCAACAGAAGATGACTTGACTAAGCAGACTTTGTCAAAATTCTTAAATCGTAGATTGGTATTTGACCGAATGGCTACGGAGAAATTGGACCGTTTCTTCGCAAGCAGATCAGACTATGTGCGAACACCCAATAATGAGCGGCAAGCTCAGATAGTGGAAGGCTCGACTCCTCTCCAAAACGAAACCGGACTTGCGGTGGGAGGCGTGATTGAAGTCAGTGGCGTGACTTATGTCGTTCTGCCTGGACCGCCTAGTGAATTAAAACCTATGGTAAATAATGAGCTGGTTCCGCTTTTAGCAACTGGTCAAAAATTGTATTCAAGAGTTTTGCGTTTCTTTGGTATTGGTGAAAGTCAATTAGTAACCCTTTTAGGAGATTTAATTGATAATCAGACCGATCCAACCATTGCTCCTTATGCTAAGACGGGAGAGGTGACATTGCGATTGTCCACTAAGGCTGGCAGTCAAAAGGAAGCAGATGTTAAGTTTGCTCATTTAGAAAAGAAAATTTTGGCAGTACAGACTTTTGAGAAACAACATTTAGCAGACCTTTTCTACGCTTATGGAGATGATAATTCTCTGGGGCAAACAGCTTTTGAACTGCTGAGGAGAGCAGGAAAGACCGTCACAGCAGCTGAAAGTTTGACTGCAGGACTCTTTCAAGCAACTTTGGCAAACTTTGCTGGAGCCTCAAATGTCTTTAGTGGTGGCTTTGTTACCTACAGTATAGAGGAAAAGAGCCGAATGCTGGGCATTTCCTTGGCAGACTTGGGAAAGCATGGGGTAGTTTCAGCTTTTACAGCGGAGAAAATGGCAGAGCAGGCAAGAAAATTGACCGCTAGTGACTATGCGGTGAGCTTGACAGGTGTGGCAGGTCCAGATAGCTTAGAAGGACATCCAGCAGGGACAGTTTATATCGGCTTAGCAACCACAGAGGATGTTCAGTCTATTAAGGTTAATATTGCGGGTCGCAGTCGGACAGATGTACGTAAAATAGCCGTTCTGCATGCTTTCAATTTGCTACGAAAAACTTTGTTAAAAAACGAAAATATGCTATAATAATTAGATAGGTAAAAAAATAATTTATCAGTATACAGGAGAAATAAATGGCGAAAAAACAAAAAAAATTAGAAGAAATTTCAAAGAAATTTGGCGAGGAACGTCAAAAAGCACTAGATACTGCACTTAAAAATATTGAAAAAGATTTTGGCAAAGGGGCGATTATGCGCCTAGGTGAGCGCGCTGAACAAAAAGTTCAAGTCATGAGTTCAGGTAGCTTGGCGCTAGATATCGCTCTTGGTGCAGGAGGGTATCCAAAGGGGCGGATTATTGAAATCTATGGACCAGAGTCTTCTGGTAAGACGACCGTAGCTCTTCATGCAGTAGCGCAAGCTCAAAAAGAAGGCGGTATTGCAGCTTTTATTGATGCAGAACACGCTCTTGACCCGGCTTATGCACAAGCCCTTGGAGTTAATATTGATGAACTCTTACTTTCTCAGCCAGACTCTGGTGAGCAAGGTCTTGAGATTGCTGGGAAATTGATTGACTCTGGTGCGGTAGATTTGGTAGTTATTGACTCCGTGGCAGCCCTCGTACCACGTGCTGAGATTGATGGAGACATTGGAGATAGTCACGTTGGTTTGCAAGCGCGGATGATGAGTCAAGCTATGCGTAAATTGTCTGCTTCTATTAACAAAACGAAGACAATTGCGATTTTCATCAACCAATTGCGTGAAAAAGTTGGTATTATGTTTGGAAATCCAGAAACAACACCTGGTGGTCGTGCCTTGAAATTTTATGCGTCTGTTCGTTTGGATGTTCGCGGGAATACCCAAATCAAGGGAACTGGTGATGAAAAAGATACCAATGTTGGTAAGGAAACTAAAATTAAGGTTGTGAAGAATAAGGTTGCTCCGCCATTCAAGGAAGCTTTCGTAGAAATCATGTATGGCGAA
>CAUUXT010000129.1:0-3839 GCA_963549015.1 uncultured Streptococcus sp. | reverse complement strand
TGGCGAATATGATTCAACTCTTTCTTGTCCAGTTTGATCTTATCCAAGCCTAAAAAGCGATTACCCAGTAAGAGTTGGTTAAAATCCTTGTCAAAAAGTAAAACTTCTGTATTTGAGCTAACATTGGGCTTGATTTCAGCCTTGCTGACATCCGCAGTTGCGGGTTGAATATCCTTGACTTCCTCAGTTGCCCGATTCAGGGCTAACTGGATAACCACTTGGGGACTACTACTAAGAGCTTGGAGTTTTTCATCTACAGAAGTATAAAGACTCGAGTGCATGACCTGGAGGATAATCAAGGTCATAGCAGAGAAAATCAAGGTAAACACTCCAAAGTTTCGAATGAAATAGCTGAAATCATCTGCGTACCATGTTTTTTTTAGTTTATTGAACATCTTTTAAAATATACCCGACACTACGCAAGGTTTGAAGATTTTCAGCAAAGGCTGTTCCCTTCAATTTCTTACGAACTTTTGAGACATAGACTTCTACAACGGAAATCGTCGTATCGCTATCAAATCCCCATAGACGGTCAAAAATCTGTGTCTTGGGAAGAATGACATTTTGATTTTGAAGGAAGTAAACCAATAACTCAAACTCTTTTCCGAGTAGTTCTACAGGAGTATCTTCCACCTTCACTTCATTCGTTGAAAGGTTGACGACAACATCCCCATAGGTCAAGGTATTTTCGTTAAACTTGCCTGAACGCTTGAGAAGGGCTTGAATCCGCATTTTGAGTTCTTCTAGGTAGAAAGGTTTGGTGAGGTAGTCATCCGCTCCCAACTCAAAACCATGTCCCTTGTCATCCAAACTTTCCTTAGCAGTCATGATAAGGACTGGTGTCGTAATTCCTTTTTCGCGCAACTCTTTCAAGACCTGGATGCCATTTTTTTCAGGCAACATCAGGTCAAGCAGAATCAAGTCATAAACGCCACTTTCTGCTTCGTAGAGACCTTCTTCTCCATCAAAAACCTGCATGACATCTGCAAAATCATCTAAAAAGTCAAATACTGAGTTTGACAGGCCTAGGTCATCTTCTACTAATAAGATTTTTATCATCAGAAACTCCTCCTTGTTATGATTATTATACCAAAATTGCCTTAAAAAAAACTCAACTCTCTCTTATTTTTAAGATAGAAAGTTGAGTTTTTATATTTACATATAGAACGAATTAAGCTTTAGCATATTGGGCTACAACAGCTTCTACTGTCGCTTTCTCACGCTTAATCAAGTCAACACGCGCTGCGATTTCCTTAATTCCCATACGGATGTTACGGCTAAGAGCTAGGTCAGAGAGTTGTGGTTCAAAGAATTCCTTGTACTCTGCCAAGCGTTGCTCTGTCTTAAATACGTGGGCAGGTAGGATAACAAAGCTATCAAAGCTCATGTCTCCACCAAGAGCTGCCTTGATCCAAGCCCAGTTTTCACGTGCCCATACCCAAACAGTTTCTTGGGTTGTTTGATGATCTAGGAACTGGTAATACCAAGCAGACAAGTCTTGTGGTTTCACCACAAATTTATCCTTCCACGAACTAATCAAGGTTTGGATATTGTCAGCATCTGTACTGTAGGCAAGAGCCGCTGACAGCTGACGTTTGAAGACCGCATCCGTCGTATGAGTGTAGAGGTCCAGATAAGTTGCGACCAAGTCCTTGGTCTCATGGTGTTTCATCTCATTAATGAGAACTTGTGCACGGATGGCTGCTGGAAGGCCTGCAAGATTCTCCTTATGGGCTGCAAAGATTTGACTAGCGACTTGACTAGCTTCTGCATCATTTGAGCGAATCATCATAGAAATGGTCAACTGACGAACCAATTCATCCTCATCTGATTCTCCATCTTTGGCTTTAAAACCAAGACGGTCATAGTTGTGACGAGCCAATTTAGCAACGAGAGTATTAAAGGCTTTCTCAGTTTCTGTTCCTTCATCGATAAAGCGCTCAAGGGCAGCAATCACTTGAGAAACAGCTGAAACCACAAGGTAAGACTCTTCCTTAGCTAATTTATCAAGGACTGGAAGCAAGTCTGCATAAGAAATGTGACCCGCTTCAGCAAGCAAACGGCGTTCTTGAACGATTTGTAATTTGCTTGTGTTATCAAGTGTCTCTAGCTCAGCAAGAACGGCATCTAACAAGTCTCCTTGATAGTCTGTAATGTAGTGGGCAGTATTTTCAGTGTTAAGACGAAGAGCTCCTTCATTTTCAGCAAGAAGAGCTGCGTAGCCAGGGATTTCGATGCTTTCAGTTTCAAGTGTATCTGGTAGGCCTTTCCAGTTGCTGTTGAGTGGCACCACCCAGAGACGGTTCTTGTCTTCGTGCTCACCGATAAAGAATTGTTTTTGTGAAATCTTCAAGACATCATTTTCAACTTTGACAATGAGAACTGGATAACCAGGTTGCTCCAACCAAGAATCCATGAAAGCTGCAACATCTCGTCCTGATGCCTGACCAAGGGCATTCCAAAGGTCACGACCAATGGTGTTGCTGTACTGGTGCTTTTCAAAGTAGGCATGCAAACCTTTAGCGAAATCAGCATCACCGAGCCAACGGCGAAGCATATGCATGAGACGGCTTCCTTTGGCGTAGACAATAGCGCCATCAAAGAGCGTATTAATTTCATCTGGGTGTTTGACTTCGACATGGACAGACTGAACACCATCCGTCGCATCACGTTCAAGAGCGAGAGGGACTCCACCTGTTTGGAAGTCTTCAAAGATATTCCAGCTTGGCTCGATGGCATCCACACAGACGTATTCCATCATGTTAGCGAAGCTTTCATTAAGCCAAAGGTCATCCCACCATTTCATAGTCACGAGGTTACCAAACCATTGGTGAGCAAGCTCATGGGCAATGACAAGGGCTACCTGTTGACGACTGGCAAAGGTTGAGTTCTCATCTACAACCAAGTATACTTCACGGTAAGTTACAAGACCCCAGTTTTCCATAGCACCCGCTGAGAAGTCAGGAAGGGCGATATGAAGCGATTGAGGAATTGGATATTTAACTCCGTAGTAATCTTCGTAAAACTCAATCGAACGAACGGCGATATCCAAAGAGAAATCAAGGTTAGATAATGGGTGAGCTTTGGTTGAGTAGACACCTACAAGAGTACCGTTTTTAGTTTTAGCGGTCACCCCTTGCAAATCACCAGCAACAAAAGCCAACAAGTATGAAGACATGCGAGGTGTTGTCTCGAACTTCCAGATGCCTGTTTCCTTACGTTTTTCAACGTCAGTCTCAGGCATGTTAGACAAAGCCAACTCACCTTCTGCTTGGTCAAAGCGAAGAGCGAGGTCAAAGGTTGCTTTGGCTTCTGGCTCATCCACACATGGGAAGGCTTCGCGTGCGAAATGGCTCTCGAACTGGGTAGACAAGACCTCCTTCTTGACACCATCAACTGTGTAATAAGAAGGGTAAATCCCTGTCATGTTATCTGTGATTTTTCCTGAAAATGCGATAACCAATTCAACTTGACCTGCATCAGCAAGTTCGATATGAAGGGCTTCATTATCATGGTCAACTGTAAATGGGCGAGCTTGACCTGCAACTTCTACAGAAGTGATTTCCAAGTCTTTTTGGTGAAGGGAAATACGGTCACTCTTTGCTTGACCAGTGACGGTAACTTTCCCAGAAAATGTCTTGGTCTCACGACTCAAGTCTAAAAATAAATCATAGTGTTCAGGAACAAATTGCTTAATAAAATGTTCAACTGCTTGCATAGTTTTCTCCTATTCTAAGTTTAAGAGTTTTACTCTTCTTCAAACAAACTTATTATATCATGTTTTGCTTAAGAAAAAAGGATTGGACGGTGATTTCCAAAACTTTCTTCCTCCTAGCGTT
>CAUUXT010000128.1:0-3853 GCA_963549015.1 uncultured Streptococcus sp. | reverse complement strand
AGAGCATCTGATTTGTAATCAGAGGGTCGCGTGTTCAAGTCATGTAGCCGGCATTTTTTTATATAGAATAAGAGGTCGATGCGAACGTAGTTCAGTGGTAGAACACCACCTTGCCAAGGTGGGGGTCGCGGGTTCGAATCCCGTCGTTCGCTTAGAGAGGCCGGGGTGGCGGAACTGGCAGACGCACAGGACTTAAAATCCTGCGATTGGTAACGATCGTACCGGTTCGATTCCGGTCCTCGGCATATAATGATGAGCACCCTTAGCTCAACTGGATAGAGTACCTGACTACGAATCAGGCGGTTAGAGGTTCGACTCCTCTAGGGTGCATTTTTTTAGTTAACGCGGGAAGTAGCTCAGCTTGGTAGAGTACTTGGTTTGGGACCAAGGTGTCGCAGGTTCGAATCCTGTCTTCCCGATCAATCACGAGGATACTTTAGGGTATCTTTTTTGTTTATCTGGGGGATTCTGAGAATCTTCTTTTTTGTTTTTAAGGAATGAATTTAGGAAAACTAGCAGTGCTTAAGGAATGGTAGTGGCTATATATTTTCTTTAATTATGGTAAAATAGTAAGAGAATAATGTGAGGAAATTGAATGTCAAGTAAGTTTGAAATTTTAATGAATCAAATAGGAATCTCTGATCAATTGAGACAGGATCCTGCTCTTGTTAATGCAAGTATTGAGCGTGTTGTGGTTCATAAAATTAGTAAGATTTGGGAATTTCATTTTGTATTTTCTAATATTTTACCGATTGAAATCTTTTTAGAATTAAAGAAAGGGCTTAGTGAAGAATTTTCTAAGACAGGGAATCAAGCTGTTTTCGAAATCAAGGCTCTCTCTCAAGAATTTTCGAATGAACTCTTGCAGGCCTACTATAAGGAGGCTTTTTCTGAAGGTCCATGTGCTAGTCAAGGGTTTAAGTCTCTTTATCAGAATTTGCAAGTTCGTGCAGAGGGAAATCAGCTCTTTATTGAAGGTTCAGAGGTGATTGATAAGGAACACTTTAAGAAAAATCATCTTCCTAATTTAACAAAGCAACTTGAAAAGTTTGGTTTTCCAGCTTTTGTCTGCCAAATCGAAAAGAATGATGCTCTTACACAGGAGCAGGAGGAAGCCTTCCATATGGAGAATGAACAAATCGTTCAGGCTGCTAATGAAGAGGCTTTGCGTGCTATGGAACAACTGGAACAGATGGCTCCTCCAGTAGAAGAGAAACCGGCCTTTGATTTTCAGGCTAAAAAGGCTGCGGCAAAATCAAAATTGGATAAGGCTGAAGTTACTCAGATGATTGATGTGACGACTGAGGAAAATCGTTTGGTTTTTGAAGGGGTCGTTTTTGATGTGGAGCATAAGGTGACCAGAACTGGTCGCGTTTTGATCAACTTTAAAATGACGGACTACACTTCAAGTTTTTCAATGCAAAAATGGGTTAAGAATGAAGAAGAGGCTCAGAAGTTTGACATCATTAAGAAAAATTCTTGGCTTCGTGTTCGTGGGAATGTGGAGATGAATAACTTCACACGAGATTTGACAATGAACGTGCAGGATGTGCAGGAAGTTGTTCACTATGAGCGGAAGGATTTGATGCCGGAAGGTGAGCGTCGGGTTGAGTTTCATGCTCATACTAATATGTCGACCATGGATGCTCTGCCAGAAGTAGAGGAAATTATTGCGACAGCTGCAAAGTGGGGACACAAGGCGGTTGCTATCACGGACCATGGGAATGTTCAGTCCTTTCCACATGGCTATAAGGCAGCTAAGAAAGCAGGAATTCAGCTGATCTATGGAATGGAAGCCAATATCGTTGAAGACCGTGTTCCTATCGTTTACAACGAAGTAGAGATGGACTTGTCAGAAGCGACCTACGTGGTTTTTGACGTGGAAACGACGGGACTTTCAGCTATCTATAATGACTTGATTCAAGTTGCGGCTTCTAAGATGTACAAGGGAAATGTTATTGCCGAATTTGATGAATTTATCAATCCTGGATATCCCTTGTCAACCTTTACTACCGAGTTGACTGGAATTACAGATGATCATGTCAAAAACGCCAAACCACTAGAACAAGTTTTGCAAGAATTCCAAGAATTTTGCAAGGATACGGTTCTAGTTGCCCACAATGCTACCTTTGACGTTGGCTTTATGAATGCCAACTATGAGCGTCATGGTTTGCCTAAGATTAGCCAGCCAGTTATTGATACGCTCGAGTTTGCTAGAAATCTCTATCCTGAGTATAAACGTCATGGTTTGGGGCCGTTGACTAAGCGTTTTGGTGTGGCACTGGACCACCACCACATGGCCAACTACGATGCGGAAGCTACTGGTCGTTTGCTTTTTATCTTTATCAAGGATGTAGCAGAAAAACATGGTGTGACTGATCTGGCTAGACTGAATATTGATTTGATTAGTCCAGACTCTTATAAAAAAGCTCGGATCAAGCATGCGACCATCTATGTCAAGAATCAAGTAGGTCTAAAAAATATCTTTAAGCTGGTTTCTTTGTCCAATACCAAGTACTTTGAAGGGGTACCACGGATTCCGAGAACGGTTCTAGATGCTCATCGGGAGGGCTTGATTTTAGGAACGGCTTGCTCTGAAGGTGAAGTTTTTGATGCAGTCGTTTCCCAAGGTGTGGATGCGGCGGTTGAGGTGGCCAAGTATTATGACTTTATCGAGGTTATGCCACCAGCTATCTATGCACCATTGATTGCTAAAGAGCAGGTTAAGGATATGGAGGAACTCCAAACTATTATCAAGAGTTTGATAGAGGTGGGAGACCGTCTTGGTAAACCTGTTCTGGCTACGGGTAATGTTCATTATATCGAACCGGAAGAAGAGATTTACCGTGAAATTATCGTCCGTAGTTTGGGACAGGGGGCTATGATTAACCGAACCATTGGTCACGGTGAACATGCCCAACCGGCTCCTCTGCCAAAGGCTCATTTTCGAACAACCAATGAGATGTTGGATGAATTTGCCTTTTTGGGCGAGGAACTGGCTCGTAAACTGGTTATTGAAAACACCAATGCCTTGGCAGAAACCTTTGAGCCTGTTGAGGTGGTTAAGAGTGACCTGTACACGCCTTTCATTGACAAAGCTGAAGAAACGGTTGCTGAGCTGACCTACAAGAAAGCTTTTGAGATTTATGGAAATCCGCTGCCAGATATTGTTGATTTGCGGATTGAAAAAGAATTAACATCCATACTGGGGAATGGATTTGCCGTGATTTATCTGGCCTCCCAGATGCTGGTGCAACGTTCTAATGAACGGGGTTACTTGGTTGGTTCTCGTGGATCTGTCGGTTCCAGTTTCGTTGCGACCATGATTGGGATTACGGAGGTTAATCCTCTCTCTCCCCATTATGTTTGTAGTCAGTGTCAGTATAGTGAATTTATCACAGATGGTTCTTATGGTTCAGGATTTGATATGCCCGATAAGGATTGTCCAAACTGTGGCCACAAACTCAGCAAAAATGGGCAGGATATTCCTTTCGAGACCTTCCTTGGTTTTGATGGGGACAAGGTTCCCGATATTGACTTGAACTTTTCGGGAGAAGACCAGCCTAGCGCTCACTTGGATGTGCGTGATATCTTTGGTGAAGAATATGCCTTCCGTGCAGGAACGGTTGGTACGGTGGCTGCTAAGACTGCCTATGGCTTTGTAAAGGGCTACGAGAGAGATTATGGGAAGTTTTATCGTGATGCAGAGGTAGAACGCCTCGCCCAAGGTGCTGCTGGTGTCAAGCGCACAACGGGACAACACCCGGGGGGAATCGTTGTTATTCCTAACTACATGGATGTCTACGATTTTACGCCTGTCCAGTATCCAGCAGATGACGTGACGGCTGAATGG
>CAUUXT010000127.1:0-3985 GCA_963549015.1 uncultured Streptococcus sp. | reverse complement strand
TTGTAAAGAGACCGACTTTGCGGAAGAAGAAAGTCAAGAGCATTGGTACAACAATAGCAACTAGCATGGTTCCTGCAAACGGCAGCATGTATTGAGGTTGAATAGAGAGGATACCTGGCAAACCACCGATACCAATAGAGGCCGCAGTTACATTGAAAGTAACGGACAACATGCCTGCAAGGGCTGAACCAATCATCCCAGCTACATATGGATAGATGTATTTGACATTGACCCCAAAGAGGGCTGGTTCTGTAACACCGAGATAGGCTGAAATGGTTGCAGGAAGTGAAATCTGAGCCTCACGCTCATCATGGCGGTGCATGAAATAATAGGCAAATACGGCAGAACCTTGGGCAATATTTGAAAGAGCAATCATTGGCCAGAGGGCAGTTCCACCAGCATCTGCAATTAATTGTGTATCGATGGCATTGGTCATATGGTGCAAACCAGTGATGACAAATGGAGCGTAGAGGGCACCAAAAATAGCACCGAAGAGCCACTTAACTGGACCAGTCAAACCTGCCAAGACAACTGCTGAAAGTCCTTGCCCAATTGTCCAACCGATTGGTCCCAAGACAGTGTGAGCCAAAATCAAAGCTGGAATCAATGACAAGAAAGGTACAAAAATCATCGAAATGACTTCTGGGATATGCTTGCGCCAGAAAATTTCAAGATAAGACAGACTCAAACCTGCCAGTAAAGCTGGGATAACTTGGGCTTGGTAACCGATACGATTAACAGTAAAGTAGCCAAAATTCCAAACCCAGTTTGCTGCAATTTCTGATGCAGGTGTTGAAGCTACTGCATAGGCATTGAGCAACTGAGGTGAAACCAAACAGATCCCGAGAACAATCCCCAAGATTTGACTGGTTCCCATCTTACGAGAAACAGACCAGGTAATCCCTACTGGTAAGAACTGGAAGATCGCTTCACCAGGCAACCAGAGGAAGTGATTAACTCCTGCCCAAAACTGAGAGGATTCTGTGATGGTCTTACCATCCAACATTGACCAATGCACCCCTTCCAAGACATTACGGAAACCGAGGATTAGTCCACCAACTATCAAGGCTGGAATAATCGGTGTAAAGATTTCTGCCAGAGTGGTCATGATACGTTGAAGTACATTTTGATTACTCTTAGCTGCAGACTTGGCTGCTTCTTTGGAAACACCCTCAATGCCTGAAACAGCAGTAAAATCATTATAAAAAATCGGCACGTCATTCCCGATAATCACCTGAAATTGACCCGCATTTGTAAAGGTCCCTTTAACGGCTGGAATCGACTCGATGGCCTTGACATTTGCCTTCTTTTCGTCTCCGAGAACAAAGCGCATCCGTGTCGCACAGTGGGTGACGGCGGTGACATTCTCCTTGCCTCCGATCGCTTGAAGCAGATCTTTGGCTTCTTGTTCAAATTTTCCCATTTTATTCTCCTTATACTTGTCAAAGCAAGTTTTATTTGATAAGACTATTGTAAACGATACCAAACCTGTATGCAACTTGTTTGTGATAAAAAGAGGATATTTTTGGATATTTTCTAGCACTTGTATGGTAAAATAGATACAGGTGCCCATTGAACTAGACTAAAAACCCATTTAAGGAAGCAATATGAAGAAATACCAACAATTATTTAAGCAAATCCAAAAAAACATTCAAAACGAAACATATGCTGTCGGAGATTTCCTCCCCAGTGAACACGAACTCATGAATCAGTATCAGGTGAGTCGTGACACCGTCCGAAAAGCTCTGTCCCTCCTCCAAGAAGAAGGATTAATCAAAAAGATAAGGGGGCAAGGTTCTCAAGTCGTCAAAGAAGAAACGGTCAATTTCCCTGTCTCTAACCTAACTAGCTACCAAGAACTGGTTCAGGAACTGGGGCTGCGCTCTAAAACCAATGTGGTCAGTCTGGACAAGATCATTATCGATAAAAAATCCTCACTGATAACCGGCTTCCCAGAGTTTCGCATGGTGTGGAAGGTGGTCCGCCAGCGTGTGGTGGATGATCTGGTATCGGTTCTGGATACGGACTATCTGGATATGGAACTAATCCCAAATCTCACTCGGCAAATTGCTGAGCAGTCTATCTACTCGTATATAGAGGACGACCTCAAACTCCATATTGATTATGCTCAGAAAGAAATTACTATTGACCACACAGGTGACCGAGACAAGATTCTCATGGACATTGGCAAAGACCCTTATGTCGTATCAATCAAGTCAAAAGTCTATCTCCAAGACGGGCGCCAGTTTCAATTCACCGAAAGTCGCCATAAATTAGAAAAATTTCACTTTGTTGACTTTGCCAAAAGACATCCGAAATAAACACCTACAGTTGGGGATACTCTCAACTGTTTTTTAGTAATAAATAAAGGAGTTGATAGTTGGAAAAGAAGCACTACTTGCTACTTATTCTACTATTTTAAGAAAAAACAACAGCAAATATGTATCTTGCTAAAAAGCTCTTGACAAATGCTAAACGACCATTAGAATGGGAGGTGAGGAGATAAATAGAAACAAATTAAACGAAACTGCTTTATAAAATGTAAGCGGTTTCTAATAAACGAAGGAGGGTTTTATGAAAAAACACTTTTGGGAGAAATCCTGTCGCTATAGCATCCGCAAGCTGACGGTTGGGACTGCTTCTGTTTTACTGGGGGCTGTTTTTCTAGTCAACCATACTGTAGCTGCAGACAGTGTTGAGGTCAAGCAAACTGAACCAACCTCTGTCGAAGCTATCACTAAGCCTGATAGTGAACCCAAAGCTGCTGAAGCTACTGAAACTACAAAACCGTCTCTAGCCGAGAGTCCAGTAGTTTCCGAAAACAAGCCAGCTGAGGAGACTCAGACGACAAATAGTCAAGCTAGTGAAGAAGCCATTGTAGAAGCTAAAGAAAATAAGGAACCTGAAAAAGCAGACCAACCTGTGACAAAACAAGAAAACTATCAACTCAACTACGATCAACCAACAGCTCCCTCCTATGATGGATGGGAAAAACAAGCCCTCCCTGTCGGAAATGGAGAAATGGGAGCCAAGGTTTTCGGACTCATTGGGGAAGAGAGAATCCAGTACAACGAAAAGACCCTCTGGTCAGGAGGGCCACAACCCGATAGCACCGACTATAACGGAGGAAACTACAAGGATCGCTACAAGGTTTTAGCAGAGATACGTAAAGCCCTCGAAGCTGGCGACCGCCAAAAAGCAAAACAGCTCGCTGAACAAAATCTAGTTGGACCAAACAACGCCCAGTATGGACGTTACCTAGCCTTTGGAGATATCTTCATGGTCTTTAATAACCAGAAGAAAGGGTTAGATACTGTAACAGATTATCATCGTGGTTTGGATATCACCGAAGCCACTACGACCACTTCTTACACCCAAGATGGGACGACCTTCAAACGCGAAACCTTCTCCAGCTATCCTGATGATGTCACTGTGACCCACTTGACCAAAAAAGGAAACAAGACACTTGACTTTACCCTTTGGAACAGCTTGACAGAAGACCTGCTTGCTAATGGCAACTACTCTTGGGAATATTCCAGCTATAAGAATGGTCATGTCACTACAGATGAACATGGAATCCTTCTAAAAGGAACTGTCAAAGATAACGGTCTCAAATTTGCATCCTATCTAGGAATTAAAACAGACGGAAAGGTGACTGTTCAGGACGAAACGCTGACCGTTACAGGCGCAAGTTATGCGACCCTTTATCTCAGTGCCAAGACTAACTTTGCCCAGAATCCAAAAACCAACTATCGAACAGATATCGACCTCGAAAAAACAGTTAAAAGGATTGTCGAAGCAGCTAAGGCCAAAGACTACGAGACACTTAAAAAGGCCCATATCAAGGACTATCAAAGTCTCTTTAACCGCGTTAAACTAAACCTAGGTGGAAGCAAGACTGCTCAAACGACGAAAGAGGCCCTTCAAAGCTATAACCCAGAAAATGGGCAAAAATTGGAAGAACTCTTCTTCCAATACGGACGTT
>CAUUXT010000126.1:0-4031 GCA_963549015.1 uncultured Streptococcus sp. | reverse complement strand
GTAATGTCAACCGGCTACCTTGAAACTGTTCAGCTAAATCTCGCTCACTTGGAAGCCTCTCTCCGATTTTCCAATGATGCTCATCTATATCCTTCTTGATCTGATCGTGGATTTTCATATAAGCTGGTAACATGATTCTCACTTCTTTTCTTTATTTTCTCCATTGTACCGTATTTGCTAAGAAAAAGTCAAACTTTGCCTTGTTTAGTTGGTAATTCGCCCCTATTTGTGATAGAATATTGAAAAAGATATTTCTTTTGAGAAAGGAAAAAGATGAGCAACATTTCAACTGATTTGCAAGATGTCGAAAAAATCATCGTGCTGGACTATGGTAGCCAATACAACCAGCTGATTTCACGCCGTATTCGTGAAATTGGTGTTTTTTCAGAGCTAAAAAGTCACAAAATCTCAGCTGCAGAGGTTCGTGCGATTAACCCTGTAGGGATCATCCTCTCTGGTGGACCAAACTCTGTATACGAAGATGGTTCATTTGATATTGACCCAGAAATTTTTGAACTTGGCATTCCAATTTTGGGAATCTGCTATGGTATGCAACTTTTAACTCATAAACTTGGAGGAAAAGTTGTTCCTGCAGGTGATGCTGGTAACCGCGAGTATGGCCAATCACCACTTACTCATACCACTTCTGCCCTCTTTGAAGGGACTCCTGAAGAACAGATTGTTTTGATGAGTCATGGCGATGCTGTTACAGAGATTCCAGCTGATTTTGTTCGTACTGGCACTTCTGCTGACTGTCCTTATGCAGCTATTGAAAACCCAGAAAAGCACATTTACGGTATCCAATTCCACCCAGAAGTGCGCCATTCTGTATACGGAAATGATATCCTTCGCAACTTTGCCCTTAACATCTGTAAGGCTAAAGGCGACTGGTCAATGGACAACTTCATCGACATGCAGATCAAGAAAATCCGTGAAACTGTAGGTGACAAGCGTGTTCTTCTAGGTCTATCAGGTGGTGTTGACTCTTCTGTTGTTGGGGTTCTTCTTCAAAAAGCAATCGGTGATCAATTAATCTGTATCTTTGTAGATCACGGTCTTCTCCGTAAGGGAGAGGCTGACCAAGTTATGGACATGCTTGGTGGTAAGTTTGGTTTGAATATTGTCAAAGCCGATGCTTCAAAACGCTTCCTTGATAAACTTGCTGGCGTTTCTGATCCTGAGCAAAAACGAAAAATCATTGGTAACGAATTTGTTTATGTCTTTGATGACGAAGCAAGCAAGCTAAAAGATGTAAAATTCCTTGCTCAGGGAACGCTTTACACTGACGTGATTGAGTCTGGTACAGATACAGCCCAAACCATCAAGTCACACCACAACGTTGGTGGTCTTCCAGAAGACATGCAGTTTGAATTGATTGAACCATTGAACACCCTTTATAAAGACGAAGTCCGTGCCCTCGGTACAGAGCTTGGTATGCCAGACCACATCGTATGGCGCCAACCATTCCCAGGACCAGGTCTCGCTATCCGTGTCATGGGTGAAATCACTGAAGAAAAACTAGAAACTGTTCGTGAGTCTGATGCTATCCTTCGTGAAGAAATCGCTAAAGCTGGACTTGACCGTGATATCTGGCAATATTTCACTGTCAACACAGGCGTTCGTTCAGTTGGTGTTATGGGTGATGGTCGTACTTATGACTACACGATTGCCATTCGTGCTATCACTTCTATCGATGGTATGACAGCTGACTTTGCCAAGATTCCTTGGGAAGTCCTTCAAAAGATTTCTGTACGTATCGTAAATGAAGTGGATCACGTTAACCGTATTGTCTACGATATTACAAGTAAACCACCTGCAACCGTTGAGTGGGAATAGGCCAATCGCACTTAAAAAGAACTCTGAATCAGATTCAGAGTTCTTTTTTATATGCAGGGAAAGCATTTCTGCTTTCCTTTTTTTATTTGCGTTTCTTCTTCGCTTTTTTCATTTTGTTGGCCATGCGTTTCATAGACTGTTTCATGGCGAATTCGCCAATTTTACCTTTGAGTCCGCCACCAAACATCTGGGTCATATCTGGCATGCCTGCTCCTCCGAGAGCTGACATATCCGGCATACTACCTTGCCCCATCATGCCTTCAAGGGCAGACATATCCATTCCTCCCATATTTGGCATATTTTTAGGGAGGTTATTTGGATTGATGCCCATTTGTTTCATCATCTTGTTCATATCACCAGACATGACACCTTGCATGAGCTGTTTGGCCTGGTTAAAGTCCTTGATGAATTTATTGACTTCGACAAAGGTATTTCCAGAACCTGCAGCAATACGACGGCGACGACTTGGATTTAACAAATCAGGGTTTTCACGTTCTTCAGGTGTCATCGAAGATACGATGGCACGTTTGCGCGCAATCTGGCGCTCATCCACCTTCATATTTTGAAGGGCAGGGTTGTTAGCCATACCTGGAATCATCTTGAGCAAGTCTTCCATTGGCCCCATGTTTTGCACCTGATCCAATTGATCGATGAAATCATTGAAGTCAAAGGTGTTTTCGCGCATCTTCTCAGCCATTTCAAGTGCTTTTTGCTCATCGTATTCCTGAGAAGCTTTCTCAATCAAGGTCAACATATCCCCCATACCAAGGATACGGCTTGACATACGGTCTGGGTGGAAGGTTTCAATATCTGTGATCTTTTCACCCGTACCAGTGAACTTGATAGGTTTACCAGTGATGTGGCGAACAGACAAAGCTGCACCACCACGAGTATCCCCATCAATCTTGGTAAGAATAACACCAGTCACTTCTAACTGAGCATTGAACTCACGGGCAACATTAGCCGCTTCCTGACCAATCATGGCATCAATGACAAGGAGGATTTCGTTTGGTTGGGCTAAGGCCTTAACGTCACGAAGCTCATTCATGAGAAGTTCATCGATTTGTAAACGCCCTGCCGTATCGATCAAAACATAGTCGTTATGATTGGCTTGCGCTTGCTCCAAACCTTGGCGAACAATCTCAACAGCTGGCACTTCTGTTCCAAGTGCAAAAACAGGGACATTGATTTGTTGTCCAAGTGTTTTCAACTGATCGATGGCTGCTGGACGATAAATATCTGCCGCAATCATCAAAGGACGAGCATTTTCTTCCTTCTTAAGTTTATTAGCCAGCTTACCAGCAAAGGTCGTTTTACCAGCCCCTTGCAAACCGACCATCATGATAATGGTTGGAATTTTTGGTGACTTGATAATTTCTGCCGTATCGGAACCTAAAACAGCTGTCAATTCCTCATCGACGATTTTGATAATCTGTTGGGCAGGATTGAGGGTATCAATGACCTCGTGTCCGACTGCACGCTCACGAACTTTCTTGATAAAGTCCTTCACAACAGGCAAAGCAACGTCGGCTTCCAGCAAGGCCAAGCGTATCTCTTTGGTTGCTTCCTGGACATCAGCCTCAGAGATTTTTCCTTTTTTACGTAGATTTTTAAAAACGTTCTGTAAACGTTCTGTTAAACTTTCAAATGCCATTTTTTTCTCCTATGTTTCATTAATTCGGTGGAAAACGTCCAAAATCTTGTAAACAAACAAGTTCTTCTGGAGTGACTTCTTTCATTATCTCATTTGGATATCCCCAACAGCTAAATCCCTCTTGAAGAGCTCGAGAGATAGAATCAGGCGAGAGGATTTGTAGTCTTGTGGGAAAAGGAGCCTCAGCAGCTAATAGTTTGCAGGGTATACCTTTGTAGATGACTATACTCCCCATACTTATTCTCTATTATCAATGCTTGTTAAAACTTCTATCTGCTCCTGCAGAAAATCATCCTTGGGATAGCGCTCCAAGATCTGGTCAAAAATCTGACTGCGGACAATGTAGTCCGAATACATGTGCAATTTCATCTCATAATCTTCTAGAATCTTTTCTGTCCGCTTGATATTATCATAGACAGCCTGACGACTGACACCGAACTCTTCAGCAATCTCAGCCAGACTATAATCATCAGCATAATAGAGTTCTATATAGTTCATCTGCTTGTCTGTCAAAAGCGCAGCATAAAATTCAAAAAGCGCA
>CAUUXT010000125.1:0-4048 GCA_963549015.1 uncultured Streptococcus sp. | reverse complement strand
GTTTGATGGCGTAAACATCCTTGAGTTGGAAGTGGACGAACGCGCGCGTATGGGACTTTTCCTGGCTATGCAATACCCATCAGAAATTCCTGGAATTACTAACGCTGAGTTTCTTCGTGCAGCCATGAATGCTGGTAAAGAAGACGATGAAAAGATCTCCATTCGTGAGTTCATCACTAAACTAGACGAGAAAATGGAATTGCTCAACATGAAAGAAGAAATGGCAGAGCGTTACCTCAACGAAGGTTTCTCAGGTGGTGAGAAAAAACGCAATGAAATTCTTCAACTCTTGATGTTGGAACCAACTTTTGCCCTTTTGGATGAGATTGACTCAGGTCTTGATATTGACGCCCTTAAAGTTGTATCGAAAGGTGTCAATGCCATGCGTGGTGAAGGCTTTGGTGCTATGATCATCACTCACTACCAACGTCTTTTGAACTATATCACGCCAGACGTGGTACACGTGATGATGGAAGGTCGTGTTGTCCTTTCTGGTGGTCCAGAATTGGCTGCCCGTTTGGAACGTGAAGGATACGCAAAACTAGCTGAAGAACTTGGCTACGACTACAAGGAAGAATTGTAATTCCCTCGTATCTTTTAGGAGAAGTAAATGACTAAAGAAACTATTAAACTTTTTTCAGAAATGCACGCTGAACCAAGCTGGTTGGCAGACCTCCGTCAAAAGGCTTTTGATAAGATTGAGAGTTTGGAATTACCAGTTATTGAGCGTGTGAAATTTCACCGTTGGAATCTGGGGGATGGAACCATCACAGAAAGTGAACCTTCAGCAAATGTTCCAGACTTCACAGCTTTGGATAATCACTTGAAGTTGGTGCAAGTAGGAACGCAAACTGTTTTTGAACAAACTCCAGTTGAGTTAGCTGAACAAGGTGTTGTCTTTACAGACTTTCACTCAGCTTTAGAAGAAATTCCAGAACTTATCGAGGAATTCTTCATGTCATCTGTTAAGTACGATGATGACAAGTTGGCGGCCTACCACACAGCTTACTTTAATAGTGGCGCTGTTCTCTACATTCCTGATAACGTTGAGATTGCTGAACCAATCGAAGGGATTTTCTACCAAGACAGTGATAGCGATGTTCCATTTAACAAGCATATCCTCATCATTGCTGGTAAAAACTCTAAAATAAGCTATCTTGAACGTCTAGAGTCACGAGGTGGAGGCAGTGCAAAAGCAACTGCCAATATCACAGTTGAAGTGATTGCTCGTTCTGGTGCGCAAGTGAAATTTGCTGCCATTGACCGTCTAGGTGAAAATGTCACTGCCTACATTAGCCGTCGTGGTAAACTAGGAAACGATGCAAGCATTGACTGGGCCATTGGTGTCATGAACGAAGGAAATGTTGTTGCGGACTTTGATAGCGACTTGATTGGGAATGGTAGCCATGCTGACCTTAAAGCCGTAGCTCTTTCAAGTGGCCGTCAAGTACAAGGGATTGATACGCGAGTGACTAACTATGGTTGCAACTCAATCGGAAATATCCTCCAACATGGGGTTATCCTTGAAAAAGCAACCTTGACTTTCAATGGTATTGGCCACATCATCAAGGGTGCTAAGGGAGCGGATGCGCAACAAGAGAGTCGTGTTCTCATGCTTTCAGATCGGGCTCGTTCAGATGCCAACCCAATTCTTTTGATTGATGAAAATGACGTAACTGCTGGTCACGCGGCCTCTATCGGTCAGGTGGATCCAGAGGATATGTACTACCTCATGAGCCGTGGCTTGGATAAGGCAACTGCAGAGCGCTTGGTTGTTCGTGGTTTCCTTGGATCTGTTATCGTTGAGATTCCAGTCAAAGAAGTTCGTGATGAAATGATTGCAACGATCGAAGAAAAATTGTCAAAACGCTAAGGGGAAGCCTATGTTAGATGTAGAAGCGATTCGCAAGGATTTTCCAATTTTAGACCAGATTGTCAACGATGAACCTCTGGTCTATCTGGACAATGCTGCGACGACACAAAAACCACTAGCAGTTCTGGAAACGATTAACCGCTATTATGAGCAGGACAATGCAAATGTTCATCGTGGGGTCCATACCTTGGCGGAGCGGGCGACAGCTTCCTATGAGGCGGCTCGTGAAACCATTCGTAAGTTTATCAATGCAGGCTCTACAAAGGAAGTTCTCTTTACCAGAGGAACGACAACCAGCCTTAACTGGGTGGCACGCTTTGCTGAGGAAATCCTGACTGAGGGAGACCAGGTCTTGATTTCAGTAATGGAACACCATTCTAATATCATTCCATGGCAGGAAGCTTGTCGCAAGACTGGGGCAGAGCTTGTCTATGTTTATCTCAAGGACGGAGCTCTGGATATGGATGACTTGCGCGCTAAATTGACGGACAAGGTCAAGTTTGTTTCGCTAGCTCATGCCTCTAATGTTCTTGGTGTGGTCAATCCGATCAAGGAAATCACTCAATTAGCTCACCAAGTTGGAGCTATCATGGTGGTGGATGGTGCTCAGTCTACGCCCCATATGAAGATTGATGTCCAGGACTTGGATGTGGACTTCTTTGCCTTTTCGGGTCACAAGATGGCTGGTCCGACTGGTATCGGTGTTCTTTATGGTAAAGAAAAGTATCTGGAACAAATGTCACCTCTTGAATTTGGTGGCGAGATGATTGATTTCGTCTATGAGCAATCTGCTAGTTGGAAGGAATTGCCTTGGAAATTTGAGGCTGGGACTCCCAATATGGCAGGTGCTATCGGACTTGCTGCTGCAGTGGATTACCTAGAAAAGATTGGTATGGATGCTATTGAAGCTTATGAACAAGAACTGATTGCATACGTCTATCCAAAATTGCAGGCTATTGAAGGTTTGACCATTTATGGTTCTCAGGATTTGGCTCAACGGTCAGGTGTCATTGCCTTTAGCTTAGGAAATCTCCATCCTCATGACCTAGCGACTGCTTTGGATTATGAGGGAGTAGCCGTTCGTGCGGGCCATCATTGTGCCCAACCCTTGCTCCAGTATTTAGAAGTCCCAGCAACAGCTCGTGCAAGTTTTTATATCTACAACACCAAGGCAGATTGCGACAAGTTGGTCGATGCCTTACAAAAGACAAAGGAGTTTTTCAATGGCACTTTCTAAACTAGATAGCCTTTATATGGCAGTGGTAGCGGACCATTCGAAAAATCCCCATCACCAAGGAAAGTTAGAAGACGCTGAGCAAATCAGTCTCAATAATCCAACCTGTGGGGATGTCATCAACCTCTCTGTCAAGTTTGACGCAGAGGACCGTTTGGAGGATATCGCTTTTCTAAACTCGGGTTGTACCATCTCAACTGCCTCTGCTAGTATGATGACAGATGCCGTTTTAGGAAAAACCAAACAAGAAATTTTAGAACTTGCGACTATTTTTTCTGAAATGGTTCAAGGGCAAAAAGATGAGCGTCAAGACCAACTTGGAGACGCGGCTTTCTTATCAGGTGTTGCCAAATTCCCTCAACGAATCAAGTGTGCAACCCTAGCTTGGAACGCTCTTAAGAAGACAATTGAAAATCAAGATAACAGATAAGACAAGTTTCTTTTGTCTTATAAATCATTAGAAATGAAGAAAGAAAGGATATTATGGCTGAAGAAAGAGTAGAACCAAAACCAATTGACCTTGGTGAATATAAATTTGGTTTCCATGATGATGTAGAGCCTGTCCTATCGACAGGAAAAGGACTCAACGAAGGTGTTATTCGTGAATTATCTGCTGCCAAGGGTGAGCCTGAGTGGATGTTGGAGTTCCGTTTGAAGTCTTATGAAACCTTCAAGAAAATGCCCATGCAAACTTGGGGAGCAGACTTGTCAGAGATTGACTTTGATGATTTGATCTACTACCAAAAACCATCTGATAAACCTGTCCGTTCTTGGGATGAGGTTCCTGAAAAAATCAAAGAAACCTTTGAACGTATCGGAATTCCAGAAGCTGAGCGTGCCTATCTAGCAGGAGCCTCTGCACAGTACGAGTCAGAAGTGGTATACCACAACATGAAGGAAGAGTTCGAGAAGTTAGGCATTATCTTTACAGATACGGATTC
>CAUUXT010000124.1:0-4130 GCA_963549015.1 uncultured Streptococcus sp. | reverse complement strand
ACTACTGGGCCTGTGTATTCTGGAAGTTCATGTACCAGGGCTTCAACTGCATTGACACCACCCGTGAATTCAGGAACCTCAAGAACGGGTGCTGGTTCTTCACCCTTGCTTGATTGAACCGGTTCTTCTGTTAATACTTGATGGAAGCTTGCCAATTCATAAAACTCGGCCTTGCCACCTTCCCAGGCTAATTTGACGTCTAGAAGAGAGCCACCATTTCGGATAGCGAAGGTTTGGAGACTAGATGTAATGGCACCGAGGTCTAGCCAACTGTCTTGACCATCCTTGAGTGTTCTAGCAAGAATGCGTGCTTTCGCTCCTTCAGGAAGACTAGAGACAAGACGAAGATGGTTGGCATTAGTTGGCTCAGACAAGTGATACACCAATTCGCCCTTGTCTTTTTCAGACTTGTAGCTGGTCAAGACTTTGCCGTCTACAAGATTATTATAAAGGTTGCCTTGGCTTTCTCCACTACTTCCTTCTACTGTTGGATCATTGATTGGTTTGACAAATTCACCATCGTTGATGACCAATTCTGTAAAACCTACAAAACGGGCATCATAGTCTGCCGTATAAAGGACACGGAGATAGTTGGCTTTGACTGGAGTCGTCAATTCACCCTCGATGTAGCGATTTCCTGGCATCTTAGAATCATGTGTCCAACCATCTGTCAATGAATCATCGTGTTGGCTATTGGCCACACCATCTCCTACTGTCACGACATCTGTCCAAGTTTTACCATCTTGGCTGACTTGAATCTTACCATCACGAAGATAGTTTTGAGTTCCGTCTTGGATGTAAGCTCTAATCTTCTTGATGGTACGTTCGCTACCAAGTTTCAAGGTCACATGACCATCTTTACGAGCATAATCTGAAAACTCAACGAAGTTGTTGTAAACACCATCAAATAATTGATCTAGGTTGTTTAGTTTACGAACATCATTGCTTCCGTATGTTGGATGAATGCCCATAGTTGTAGATTCTAGTTTGGTTGGTTGCACTTCTTTGGTTGTCACAAGGAGAGAAGTGGCTGTCACAGCTTGTTCCTGATCTGTTTTATTGACCAGACGCACATAACGTACTAAGTGGCTTGCTGCAGATCTATCAGTCAACTGGCTAGCTGGTGTCCATTCTTGCGCATTTGCAGAGTACTCAAGGCTAAGAGCTGGGTTGGCTTGGCCTTGGAGCTGGATGCCCTTGACCTGATGGATACGGTCAAGCTTCATTCCTAGATAGCTATGGGCAGGAAGTTTGGTTCCAGCTGGAATTTGGAGCTCGTAACTGCCCAAGCTATCCACTACTGGCGTTTCCTTCAAGGCATCGACGTTGGTGTCTGTTAACTCACTATTTCCAGAACGTGTCTCAACAGAGAAGTCCTGGATACGCCACCAGAGGTCGAGTGCCTTGGTATTGCGTACTCGGATGTAACGAGCATTAATAGCTCTGGTCACTTCCTTGGTTTGTTCTCCCGATAGGCGATCCAACTCTTGCCATGCAGTTCCGTCTGTAGAATACTCAAGCACACCTGCTGCAAGTTTATCACCCGTTCCTTGGCGAAGTCGTACTTTAGTGACTGACTTGACTTCACCGAGGTCAAGTTGTGCCCAGGCATCTACTGGAGTGGTATTACTACCGTCAGCATTTGCCATCATGGCTTCTGTATTGTCCTTGCCATCAGTGATTTGACGGGCTGAGGTATTTAGTTTGTAGACTAAGTTTGAGCTTAGACTAACTGTCGTTGCTTGTTGGCTACGAGCTTTTTCAACTGGACGGTTGACTGCAATTTCCTGAACTGCAAACCAAGTATTCTCGCGGTCTGCTGTCGCAATCATGCGAACTGCCTTAGCCTTGATAGTGAGATTGTCAAACTTAAGAAGGGATTCATTACCGACATAGCTTGGCTCTTTCAAGGTTACCCAGTTATCATTTTCATCTTGATACTGCACTTCTGCCTTACTAAAGGTATCACGTGGATTTGCCTGCGTTCCCATAGCAAAAGTCAAGGTTTGGATTGCTACCGGTTTATTGAATTTCATACCGATATAATCACCTGTCTTGATGCTGTTTGGTGATTTAATAATCGCATGGGTTGCCAAGTCACCATCCGTTACTTCTGCCAAACCACCTTCTACACCTGTTCGATTGGTGATAAAGGTGCTGATGATTTGGTCTGGATGCAAGACTTTTTGAACTTCAGACGCTAGAACTTCTTTCAAGGATAGGATAAATGGACGGATATGTTGAACACCCAACTCAGCCTTTTCAAGATGGTCTACATAATGGAAGGTATGAGTTTGAGACTGTTCGTACAATTTCAAACCTTTATAGTAGCTATCCCAGAGTTTGGCTGCATCGTTTGTAGCCATGGCTTCAGTTCCTGTAAGGAAGGCATCGAGAGCATTCATTTGGTCGATTGCATTATCCAACCAATAGTGGATTTGGGCAACCATCTTTTTATCACCTGATGCTTTATAGAGTTCGGCTGCTTCTTTAATCTTGGCAAATTCTGCACGCAAGGCTGTACGTTCGGCAGTCACATCCTGACCTGCTTTGAGCTTAGTCATGAAGTCTGTTAATTTTGGAGCCAAGTCTACAGATTCTTCTAGTTTGACGACACGATTATCCATGTTTTGGTTGATCATGTGCTTACCAAGTTCACGGAAGGCTGCCGATACCTTGCTATCTTCAAAATGACCATTTTCTACAAAGTTGAAGGCAATATCATTGATTTTCTTAGCTTCTTCTTCTGATTTCCACTGTTTCCATGAGTATTGAGCTCCTGAAAAGAGGGCAATCTTAGATGGTTCAGACTGTTGCATTGGGTTCAACATGATACCAGATAGCAAGCTTGGATCCACATTTGGATGAAGGAATTTCTCACCACCACCTAGAATCAAGTGTTGTTTAGAGTTATCTGTTACAGGCCAGTTAATCCAAAGTGAAACTGGGCGATAGGTCTTGCCACCTGCGGATAGATTGTTCTTGAGAGTTGAAAGGAAGCTTTCAGAGACTTCACCCCAAATTTTACCACCCGTCAAGGTCATGGATGTTGAACTTGGGAGATTTTCATTGAGGGATTTCAACTCATCTTCACGTCCATTACCCCAATACTGGCCAGGAACAAAGATCATTTCTTTACGAAGACCGCTGTAAGTTCCCTGCATTTCAGTCAACCAATCCGTCATGTCTTTCATCAAGCGGTTGTAGCTATTGTAGCCTCCGACTGGGCTTGGAGCATCATCTGCAAGGATACCAAATTCGCGGACACCCACTTTCATCAACTGGGTAAATTTAGCCTTGATGGTTGCCAAATCTTCTTGGTAGTGCGCTTCATTGCCAAAGCGGATGCGGTTGTTCATGAATGGATGGATGGTCCAGACATAGCGAGTTTTACTTTGATTTCCGACACGAGCGAGTTCACGGATTTCAGCTAGTTTTTCTTCTGGATAGAGTTCACGCCATTTCTTGTTATGGTATGGATCATCTTTTGGTGCAAAGAAGTATTGGTTCAATTTCAAATCACCACCAAAACGCATGAGTTCCGCGCGATCTGCATTAGACCATGGGTTTCCATAGTAACCTTCGATGAAACCACGATTCTTGAGCTCTGCGTAATCTTCCACCGTTACATTACGAAGAACTGGAACGTGACTTTCCTTGAGCATATGTTTCAAGGTTGTCAAACCATAGAAGACTGCATCTGTATCTTTTCCGACGATGGAAATCGAGTTATCCTTGATGGTCAAAGCATAGGCATCAATCTTGTCAAAGAGGCCTGTTGAAACGTTTGACAAGTTTTGTTCTGCTTGTGAACCTTGTCCATGCACTCCAAGATAGATATTGGTTGCGCCTGCAACTGCAGATTTACCTGTTGTATAAGATACTTGATTGTCCTGCAAGACACTCTTCAAGCGATTGCGAGTATAGATATCGAGCTGATCCCCCATAACCAGATTGACTTGCTTACGAAGAGCCGTCACGCCTTCGCCATAGGTCACTTTTTGTGGAGTTGGGAAGACCTTGTACTCTTTCTTAAGATAGTCATTGCTCTTGCTAGCAGCTGCAATGCTGTCTTCGCTAGCTGGTTTGCTTGCAGTGAATTGATCCGCCAATTCAACTGTTCCATCACC
>CAUUXT010000123.1:0-4162 GCA_963549015.1 uncultured Streptococcus sp. | reverse complement strand
AAAAGGAGCCAGAATGGCGATTGAAAATTATATGCCAGATTTTACTGTGGAAGCAGTCTATGATCTGACAGTCCCAAGCCTGCAGGCGCAGGGAATCAAGGCTGTTTTGGTCGACTTGGACAATACCCTCATTGCTTGGAACAACCCTGATGGGACACCAGAGATGAAGCAATGGCTACATGATCTCCGTGACGCGGGCATTCGCATCATCGTGGTCTCAAATAATACCAAAAAACGGGTTCAACGCGCAGTTGAGAAATTTGGGATTGACTACGTTTATTGGGCCTTGAAGCCTTTCACATTTGGGATTGACCGTGCTATGAAGGAATTTCACTACGAGAAAAATGAAGTGGTCATAGTCGGCGACCAACTCATGACGGATATTCGCGCAGCCCATCGTGCGGGTATTCGCTCAATCTTGGTCAAACCCTTGGTCCAACATGACTCCATCAAAACGCAAATCAACCGAGCTCGCGAGCGCCGTGTGATGCGAAAAATAACGGAAAAGTACGGACCGATTACATATAAAAAAGGAATTTAACTATGGAAGAAATTCTCTGTATTGGTTGTGGAGCAACCATTCAGACTACAGACAAGGCTGGTCTTGGATTTACCCCCCAGTCGGCACTTGAAAAAGGTTTGGAGACGGGCGAAGTCTATTGCCAACGCTGTTTCCGTCTTCGCCACTACAATGAAATCACGGATGTCCAGTTGACGGACGATGATTTCCTCAAGCTCTTGCACGAGGTGGGAGACAGTGATGCCTTAGTGGTCAATGTCATTGATATCTTTGATTTTAATGGCTCTGTTATCCCAGGCTTGCCACGTTTTGTCTCAGGCAATGATGTCCTCTTGGTTGGAAATAAAAAAGATATCCTACCTAAGTCAGTTAAGCCGGGCAAGATTAGCCAGTGGCTCATGGAGCGTGCCCACGAAGAAGGTCTTCGCCCTGTGGATGTCGTCCTGACTTCAGCACAGAATAAGCATGCCATTAAGGAAGTCATTGACAAGATTGAACACTACCGTAAGGGCCGCGATGTCTATGTGGTTGGCGTGACCAACGTTGGAAAGTCAACCCTTATCAACGCTATTATCCAAGAAATCACGGGTGACCAAGATGTCATCACGACTTCACGCTTTCCAGGGACAACCTTGGATAAGATTGAGATTCCGCTTGACGACGGATCTTATATCTACGATACACCAGGGATTATCCACCGTCACCAGATGGCCCACTACTTGACGGCCAAAAACCTCAAGTATGTCAGCCCTAAAAAGGAAATCAAGCCTAAAACCTATCAGCTCAATCCTGAGCAAACCCTGTTTTTAGGAGGTCTCGGACGATTTGACTTTATTGCAGGAGAAAAGCAAGGTTTTACTGCCTTCTTTGATAATGAACTCAAACTCCATCGTACCAAGCTTGAAGGCGCTACTGCCTTTTATGACAAGCACCTTGGAACCCTTTTGACACCGCCAAATAGCAAGGAAAAAGAAGATTTTCCAAAACTAGTCCAACATGTCTTTACCATCAAGGACAAAACCGACCTAGTCATCTCAGGCCTAGGCTGGATCCGCGTAACAGGCACCGCCAAAGTCGCCGTCTGGGCACCAGAAGGCGTCGCCGTCGTCACACGAAAAGCCATTATTTAAACACAGAAAGGAAAGGGTTATCTTTATAAAGGCGAGCATTGCGAGCCCATAGAAGATACTTTTCGCCGTGGTGTTAGTTGGTACAATTGATTGTACCAACTGCGGAAAATTTGAGACCTTAGGCTCAAATTTTAGTCATGAAAGTCCGAAGGACTTTGCTGACGTCCGTCACCACTTCAGAAAAGTATAAAAAGAAACTCTTTTAAAGAAATTATGTCATTAACATCAAAACAACGTGCCTTCCTCAACAGCCAGGCACACACCCTCAAACCCATCATACAAATCGGAAAAAATGGACTCAACGACCAAATAAAAACCAGTGTCCGTCAAGCTCTTGACGCCCGTGAATTGATTAAGGTAACGCTCTTGCAAAACACAGATGAAAACATCCATGAAGTAGCTGAAATCTTGGAAGAAGAAATCGGTGTGGATACTGTTCAAAAAATCGGACGCATCTTGATCTTGTTTAAACAATCCAACAAGAAAGAAAATCGCAAGATTTCCAAGAAAGTTAAAGAAATCTAAGACCGAAACTCCAAGAAACTGTTTTTACAGAGAATTAAAGGAAGACGAGCCTATGGCAATCGAATTATTGACTCCATTTACCAAGGTAGAGTTGGAGCCAGAAATCAAGGAGAAAAAACGAAAACAAGTTGGGATTTTAGGGGGGAATTTTAACCCCGTTCACAATGCCCATCTTGTTGTGGCGGACCAAGTACGACAACAGTTGGGACTGGACCAGGTCCTGCTCATGCCTGAATATCAGCCACCTCATGTAGACAAAAAGGAAACCATCCCTGAGCATCACCGTCTCAAGATGCTTGAATTGGCGATTGAGGGGATTGAAGGTCTCGCCATTGAAACCATTGAGTTAGAGCGCAAGGGCATTTCCTACACCTACGACACCATGAAGATTTTGACAGAGCAACATCCAGATACGGATTATTACTTCATTATCGGGGCTGATATGGTGGATTATCTGCCTAAATGGTACCGAATTGATGAGCTGGTCGACATGGTTCAGTTTGTAGGGGTTCAGCGTCCGCGCTACAAGGCGGGGACTTCTTATCCTGTTATCTGGGTGGATGTGCCTCTCATGGATATCTCATCCAGCATGGTGCGTGACTTCATTGCCCAAGGTCGGAAACCCAACTTTCTCCTACCTCAGCCAGTGCTAGACTACATCGAGAAGGAGGGACTCTACTGATGGCCTATCAAGACTATATCAACTGCTCCCGTGAGGCTTTGTTGGAAAAAATGGCAGAGCTTTTGCCTGAAAAACGCCTAACCCATTGCTTGGGTGTGGAGCGTGCAGCCATAGAACTAGCTCAGCGCTTTGATGTGGATAGTGAGAAAGCAGGCTTAGCAGGTCTTCTCCACGACTATGCGAAGAACCTGTCAGATCAGGAATTTCAAGACTTGATTGACCGTTACCAGTTAGACCCCGACCTCAAAAACTGGGGTAATAATGTCTGGCATGGCATGGTTGGCATCTACAAGATTCAGGAAGATTTAGGTTTACAAGATCCTGAAATTCTGCGAGCCATTGAAATCCATACAGTTGGTGCTGGTCAGATGACCGAGCTAGATAAGGTCATCTACGTCGCAGATTATATCGAACACAATCGTGCCTTTCCAGGCGTAGATGTGGCGCGTGAAATTGCAAGTCTATCACTCAATAAGGCAGTGGCCTACGAAACAGCACGTACCGTGGAGCATCTGGCTCATCAGGGATTTCCCATCTATCCCCAAACCCTTGAAACCTATAACGCCTTTGTGCACTATTTGAAAGAGGACTAAATGAAGACAGCTTTTATAATCATTGATGTTCAGAATATTTTAGTGGAAACTGGGTTTCAGGCAAAAGGTCTATTGGAAAAAATTTCTTATTTACAAAACCAAGCTAGAAGTAAGAATATCGAAATTATCTATGTTCAACATATTGAGAATCCTGAAGCCCAAACATCAGAAGATTGGCAGTTATCTACGCTTTTAAATCGAAAACCTGATGAAAAGGTCTTTCAGAAGAAGTATAATAGTATTTTCAAAGAAACTGGCTTAAAAGAATACTTGGATAAACAGGGAATTGAAAAATTAGTTTTATGTGGCATGCAGACAGAATATTGTGTGGATACCTCTGTCAAGGTTGCCTTTGAATATGGCTATAAGCTTATTATTCCAGAAGGAACTTGCACAACGTTTGATGGTGATGACATTCCAGCAGAAACGATAAATGAATTTTATGAGGACATTTGGGAGGGGCGCTTTGCAGATGTCCTAGATTACAAACATATTTTCTAGAAAGAGGACTAAATGAACGAAAAAGAATTACTAGAACTAGTCGTGAAAGCGGCTGATGAGAAACGTGCGGAGGATATCCTCGCACTTGATGTACAAGATTTGACCAGTGTTACAGACTACTTTGTCATCACGAGCTCGATGAATAGCCGTCAGTTAGACGCTATCGCTGATAATATCCGTGAAAAAGTAGCTCAAGCTGGTGTTAAAGGCA
>CAUUXT010000122.1:0-4215 GCA_963549015.1 uncultured Streptococcus sp. | reverse complement strand
AGAATTACTCAAGAGGCTGAAGAGGACGGTTTGCTAAATCGTTAGGTCGGGTAACCGGCGCGGGGGTTCGAATCCCCCATTCTCCGTACGTAAAGGGAGCTTCTAGGCTCTTTTTTTGTATGTAAATCCCCCTTCTAGATCGTTAAAAGGGGGATTTGTTTATTACCAATTTGTTAGTGATATTTCTCCGCTATTTAGCCAGATAGTACGTTTGTTTGCAAGTTCGACTTGTAGTTGACCAGATTCTGAGATTTCTTTTGCAAGGCCTTTTTTCTCTTTTCCATCTAGCTGGAAGGTAACTTTTTTTCCAAGAACTATTGATCTTTCTTTATAGATATAAAGTAACTCATCTGGATCCATATTGTAGAAACAATTCCATATTTCGCTGATGAGCTCATTACGACTAATTGGTGCAGGTGGCATAAATAGGCTGCCTGCTTTTTCTTTTAGGTCATCTGGGAAGTCTGCTATAGAAAAATTTGTACCAACTCCGATAATGACATCTGTAACCAAGCCTGTCTCAACTGATGTCATTGCTTCGGTGAGGATACCTGCTATTTTTTTATTTTTAAAGTAGATGTCATTTACCCATTTGATATCTACTTCTATCATAGTTAGGTTTTTAATGGCTTTGTAGACTGCAGCAGCTACAAGGAGAGTATAGGATGGGAGCTTTTCGTAGTGAAGGTTTGGTTGAATATGCAGGGACATATAGATGCCTCCCTGAGATGGAGAATAGTAGGGACGTTGAAAGCGTCCACGACCTGCTGTTTGACAGGTTGAAAGATAGAGTGTATTTCCTTTGTTTCCAGCTTCAATTCCTTCTTTTGCATCTGTTTGGGTTGATTTGGTCTCAGGTTTGTAGTGAACGATTAAGTTGGTTTTCTTTTGAATCAAATCAGGCAATATCAGGTCGCCTTGAATAAGCTTGTATCCTCTATTTTTGATACTGTCAATTTCTAGGCCTTCTTGTTGAAGACGTTGAATCGCTTTCCATATGGATGTACGGCTTAAATTCAGTTCTTCTCCGATTTTTTCTCCGCTAACATAATCGTTTTCTCTAGCTAATATTTGGTAAACTAGTTGGTGTGATTTCATTGATTTTCCTTTCTAGCTGAGAGGGAAAGAGAGTATTCTTTTCGAGTTTGACTAGGTGTTTTATGAAAAAACTGCTTGTAGGCTTTTGAGAAATGTAGTGGGTCTGAAAAGCCTACAGAATATGCAATGACTTTGATCGTTTCATTTGTGTGTTCTAGTAACTGTTGCGCACGCTTCATTCGAACAAAAAGTAAATACTCTTTTGGAGAGAGTTGGTGGGTTGATGAAATATTCTTTTTTTTCTGATTAGGAGCAATCGTTCCTAGATGAAACATTAGTTCATGAAGTTGTCCCATGATGTGGAGTTGAGCCAATTCATTTGATTTTGTTATCTGAGCGAAACGGACAATATTTTCAACGAGTTTTGCAGTTGTTTGTGTATGACAGTTATTTGACTGGGTGAGGTAGGATTGGTCAGAAATTTGAGATAGAGCGAAGTAGTCAGGTGCCCTCCCTCCAGTGATTCCCAACCAGTAGTAAGCCCAAGGATCCTGGCTATCTGCTTGATAGAATGTTAATTCATCTGGTTTTAGTAAAAAGAAATCTCCTGCCTTTAAATCAACAATTTTCCCCTTATAATGGAATTGACCTTTTCCTTTAGTAATGTAATGTAGAACGTATGTGTCACGAATAGCTGGGCCAAAAGAGTAATTAGGCGTGCATTCTTCATAACCGTAGAAGCTAAGAGAAAGATCAATTGTTCCAGTCTGGTATTCTGAAAAAACGAGCATGGGCCACCTCCTACCTAACATTTTACCATACTTTGTATACATTTCTCTATTTTAGAAAGCGCTTTTATATGATAAAATTTTATCAAGAAATGGATGAGGTACAATTTATGGGAGTTCGAATAGAGAATAATCTATTTTACGTTGAGAGTAAAAGTTTAAGTTTGATTATTGAAAATAGGGATGGGTTCTTATTATTAAAACATTTAGGAAAGACTATTAAGAACTATAGAGGGGCTAATAGTGTTTACGAACGCGATCATGCTTTTTCTGGTAATCCAACAGCTACTAATCGCACCTTTAGTTTGGATACGCAACGTCAAATTTTTGGACAACATGGTTTAGGTGATTTCAGAAGACCAACCTTACAGGTTCAGCATGATGCAACTGAGGTAACAGACTTTCGATTTGTAGAAGCAAAGATTTTAAAAGGTCAGAATGGTCCACAGGGCTTACCTTCTCCACACAGCATGGATGGTACAGAGACGCTTGTCTTGATTTTAAAAGATCCTCAAGCTAAGCTTAATCTGACTTTGTATTATACAGCTTTTGATAATGATGCGACAATTGCTAGTTACAGCAAATTGGAGAATAATAGCAATCAGGAAGTTGTCATTCATAAGGACTTTTCTTTCATGGCTGATTTTCCTGCTGCAGCTTACGAAATAGTGACTTTACAGGGAGCTTATGCTCGTGAAAAGACTGTTCGACGTCAACAGGTAAAACAAGGAATCTTTTCGATTAGTTCGAACCGTGGAGCTTCTGGGCATGCTCAAACACCAGCTCTTCTACTATGTGATCAAGGAGCCACAGAGGATAATGGGAATGTGTTTGCTATTCAACTGATGTATAGTGGAAACTTCGAAGCTTTTGTCCAAAAAAATCAACTGAATGAAGTTCGGGTGGCTATTGGAATTAATCCAGAAAACTTTTCTTGGAAGTTAGATCCTAAGGAAAACTTTGAAACACCGGTAGCTTTAGTGACTTATTCAGATAAGGGATTAACTGGTATTAGTCATGAAAGTCAGAATTTTGTACTTAAGCACATTATGCCAAGTCAGTTTTCTAAAAAAGAACGTCCAATTCTAATCAATAACTGGGAAGCAACTTACTTTGACTTTCAGAGAGAAAAACTGTTAGAGTTGGCAGATGAAGCTAAGAAAGTTGGAATAGAACTTTTTGTATTAGATGATGGGTGGTTTGGTAATCGCTTTGATGATAATCGTGCTTTAGGTGATTGGGTTGTTAATGAGGAAAAACTGGGTGGAAGCCTAGAAAGTTTGATTTCAGCTATCCATGACAGAGATTTGCAGTTTGGTCTTTGGTTAGAACCGGAGATGATTTCTGTTGATAGCGACTTGTATCGTAAACATCCTGACTGGCCCATTCAGGTTCCAGGATATAAGCATACCTATTCTAGAAATCAATTAGTACTTAATCTTGCGAATTCTCAGGTAGTAGAATATTTGAAAAATGTTTTAGATGAACTCCTCTCTCAACATAAGATTGACTACATCAAATGGGATATGAACCGCAATATCACTAATCTGGGGAATGGTTCAGCTTATCTGGATACCCAGATGCAGTCTCATCAGTATATGTTGGGGCTTTACGAACTCGTTTCTTATCTGACAGAGAAGCACAGCCATATTCTCTTTGAGTCCTGCTCTGGTGGTGGTGGACGAAATGATCTTGGCATGATGCGCTATTTCCCACAAGTCTGGGCTAGTGATAATACTGATGCCATAGCACGTTTACCTATACAGTATGGATCATCCTATCTCTATCCAACCATTTCTATGGGGGCTCATGTGTCAGCAGTACCAAATCATCAGATGGGACGAATGACACCATTGGAAACTCGTGGTCATGTTGCAATGATGGGAAATCTTGGGTATGAGCTTGATTTGACAAGTTTATCAGATGATGAGAAAGCTGAGATTGCTAATTAGGTGAACTTGTATAAAGAATTGCGACCAGTAGTCCAGTTGGGAAAACAGTATAGGTTAATCAATCCCGATGCTGAATCCAATGAAGCAGCTGTACAATTCAACTATGGAAATCAAACGATTGTAACCTACGTCCGAGTCTTATCAGTTGTGGAAACAATGGAAACAACTTTAAAGTTAAAAGATTTGGATGAAGAGGGACGGTATGAATTACAGGAAAATGGTGTAGTTTACTCAGGCGCAGAACTCATGTATGCGGGTATTACTATGGGGCTTCCGCAGGGAGATTATCTCAGCAGGCAGTTACATTTCATTAGAAGATAAGGAGATAAAATCATGAGATGGTATAAAAAGATGAGCTTAATTGCTACTACAGGACTCTGCCTTTTGGGAAGATTTGTCAAGGACATAAACAAAATTTTTTTGATAAATTTATATCT
>CAUUXT010000121.1:0-4253 GCA_963549015.1 uncultured Streptococcus sp. | reverse complement strand
CAAAGGGTGTCGGCTTCCTTTACGCATCGGCTGGGGACTTTGACTCCTATCTTCATGGTGGTGATCAGGAACAAAAAAAACGGGCTGGAACAGAAAACCTCGCTGCCATTGTAGGCATGGTCGCCGCTCTCAAAGAGGACTTAGAGCAGCAAGCTGAACATTACCAAAAACTAGAGGGATTAAAATCTGCTTTTCTAGATGAGATTGCAGATCTAGAATACTATCTCAACGAAAGCCAACACCAGCTTCCTTATGTTGTCAACATTGGCTTTCCTGGTCAAAAAAATGATTTGCTCTTGCTACGGTTAGACCTTGAAGGAATTTCAATTTCTACTGGTTCAGCTTGTACTGCTGGTATTGTGCAAACCAGTCATGTGCTTGAAGCATTTTATGGACCAGATTCGCATCGTTTAACAGAATCTGTCCGTATTAGTCTGTCTCCTCTTAATACCGAGGAAGAACTGAAACAACTCGCACAAACCTTAAAAAATATTATTGGAGATTAATCTAATGGCATTCGAAAAAACCATTAAACTACAAAACTGCCGCTACAACTACACACTTAACCCTACTGTCAAAAAGTTCACACTGAAAGATAATACTTTCTTTGAAACAAAAGTTGGAAACTTCGAACTAACTCGTCTGCTTGAGAAAGTACCTAACAGCGGTGAAGGATTCAAGCTAAAGATCATCATCAACAAAGACCTTACAGGTGCTAAACTCAACATCACTGACAAATCTGGCCTTCGCTTGGTGAATATCTTTAAATCAGAAGACCACCACATTCATCAGGAGAAATTCTACTTCCTCATGGACAGCCTTGTAGAACGCGGAATCTTCACAAAAGAAGAAAGATAAATGGCTATGTATCGACTTACCTATCAAGATAACTATCACGTAGAACGTACACTTGAATATAAGGATTACGAAGAGCTTATGTTATCTCTATCAGGTTGTGTAACTCTTCCAGATACATTCCTAGTTACCTCATTAACCTTTGATGATAAAGTTATCTATCAAGGATTGGTCGGAGATCTCTACCGTTTTCTATCACAAGCTAATTTTTAAGACTAAAACTAAGATTTTCTTAGTTTTTTCTTGTTTTTGTTGATTTTTTCACAATGTTTCTATAAAATAGAAGAATAGAAAGGTTGTGGTTTTGTGAAAGATAAACAGTCTGCTATTCCAAAAGCAACAGCAAAAAGACTCTCTCTCTACTATCGAATTTTCAAGAGATTTCATGCAGAAAAAATCGAACGTGCCAACTCTAAGCAAATTGCAGAGGCTATCGGTATCGATTCTGCGACTGTTCGTCGTGATTTTTCCTATTTTGGCGAACTAGGTCGTCGTGGTTTTGGTTATGATGTTAAAAAACTGATGACTTTTTTTGCTGATCTCCTAAATGATAACTCAATTACGAATGTTATGCTGGTTGGGATTGGAAATATGGGGCATGCCCTTCTCCACTATCGCTTCCATGAGCGTAACAAGATGAAAATCATCATGGCATTTGACCTAGATAACCATCCAGAAGTCGGGACCCAGACACCTGATGGAATTCCAATCTATGGTATCTCTCAAATTAAAGAAAAAATCAAAGAAGCAGATGTTAAAACTGCTATCCTAACTGTTCCAAGTGTTAAATCACAAGAAGTTGCTAATCTTTTGGTCGATGCAGGTATAAAAGGTATTCTCAGTTTTTCCCCTGTTCACCTCCACCTTCCAAAAGATGTGGTCGTTCAGTATGTCGATTTGACAAGCGAACTCCAAACCCTCCTCTATTTTATGCGTAAAGAGGATTAGAAAGCGAAAGCATTTATGAAAAAACCAGTTATTGGGATTACAGGAAATGAAAAAGCTCATCCAGATGATGACATCATGATGAGCTATGCAGCAAAGGGCTTTGTTGAAGGAATCAAGGACGCTGGCGGAATTCCAATCATCCTACCGATTGGTGATCAAGAAATGGCTACCCATTACATTAGTATCATTGATAAGCTCATCCTAACGGGTGGGCAAAATGTTGATCCAAAATACTATGGTGAGCCTAAAACCATTGACAGCGATGACTACCATCTTCAAAGAGACCAGTTTGAATTAGCCCTTATCATAGAAGCGATTAAACAGAAGAAACCAATTTTCTCTGTTTGCCGTGGTACTCAGCTTTTCAATGTCGCTATGGGAGGTACGCTTCACCAAGATATCGAGGATCATTGGCAGGACTGTTCAGCCGAATACACGACTCAACGCCTCGTAACGGAACCTGATACCATTCTCCGAGAAATCTATGGAGAAATCTCTCATATCAACTCCTTCCACCACCAGAGTATTAAAGATCTAGCTCCTAATCTTAAGGTTGTAGCACATGATCCTAAAGATGGAATCATTGAGGCTGTGACAACTACGGACGGCTTTCCTTACCTTGGTGTCCAATGGCATCCAGAATTTCTATTTGAAAATCGCCCCAAAGATAAAACATTGTTTGACTATGTTGTTAACGAACTCTAAATCAAATCCGTCTTTTCACGGTAACTAAAGTAATCCGAGTGCGAGACAATCAGATGGTCCAAGAAAACAATTCCCATCAGTTCGCAGGCTTCCTTGACTAGTTTAGTGACATGGTCGTCGTTTCGACTAGGAGATACAGCACCAGATGGATGATTGTGAACGAGAATCACTGAGGTAGCCATATGCTTGAGGGCATAGTGAAGAATTTCCCGTGGTTCAGCGATGCTGCGTGTCGCAGATCCGATAAAAATAGTTTGCTGATGGATGATTTGATTTTGAGTATTGAGATAGAGCGCCACTAGGTGCTCTTGTTTTTTGTCACCAAGTTCCTGTTGCATTTTCTTGGCTAGCTTTTGACTACTGAGAATACTTTCCATCTCAAGAGTTTCGTGTTTGTGAATACGATGCCCTAGTTCAATCACCGCTTGTAATTCAATGGCTTTTATTCGCCCTATACCAGACAGACTCTGCAATTCCTGTAGGGTCATTTTTTTCAAATCGGTTAGACTGTTAAGACTATTCAAGACTTTTTGGGCAATTTCAAAGACATTTGCCTGACGCGTTCCCGTTCTGAGCAAAATAGCTAACAACTCTTGATTGCTTAGAGCCTCTACTCCCTCTTTGACTAGTCTTTCTCTAGGCAAGAGTGAATCTTCTTGGAATGAAATACTGTACATAAAAATCCTCCTCACTTTATTATTCGTGAGGAGGATGAAAAATTAGATTTTTTTCTCAATTGGGGCAACGCTGGCTAGGAGTTTTTTCAGACCGACTTCTGGGAAAGTGATTTTCAACTCCTGAGCATCACCGCTACCAGAGACTTCCAGAACAGTTCCCTCTCCCCACTTCTTGTGGAGAGCAATATCTCCAATAGACCAGTTGGTATCGCTTGAATCTTTTTTATTTCCTCCTGCAAACTGTCCAAATGGAAGACCACTTGACTGGATAGAGCTTGGTGCGGCATTACGTTTCCGTTCTTGAAGCGCCTGAGCCAAACTCATTCCTTGACCGAAAGCAATCCCACCACTGCTATAAGAGGCTTTAAAGCTAGTATTCGCTGGACGGGCCAAACCTTGATACTCAAGCAAGTCCGAACTAATTTCATTGATAAAACGAGTTGGGCGGTTGTAGCTGGTACGACCGAAAAGCAAGCGTGAGTTGGCGTTGGTCAGATAGAGAATTTTTTCAGCGCGTGTGATACCGACATAAGCCAAACGGCGTTCTTCTTCCAGCTCATCAGGATCTTCAGCCGCACGGCTAAGCGGAAAGACATTCTCCTCCATCCCGATGATAAAGACAACCGGAAACTCAAGCCCTTTCGCTGCATGGAGGGTCATCAAGGTTACTTCAGATGTCTCCTGACTGCCTGAATCCGTATCCGCAATCAAGGCTAAGTCATTCAAGAAACGACTGAGTTTATCCAAACCTGTTTCTTCTTGACTATCAGGATTGTCATCAAAGTTCTTGGTAACAGATAGGAACTCTTCGATATTTTCAATCCGCGCCTTGCTTTCCAAGGTTGCCTGAGCATTGAGAATATCGACATAACCTGTTTTTTCAAGAACCGCCTCAACCAACTCTGTAATGGTTAATTGGTCCAGTTGCTCCCGCAACCCCAGAATCATATTGGCAAAGTCCCAGATAGACTGGGCTGCTTTTCCTTTGATGCCAGACAGCATGATATTGGCTGAAGCGTCTAGCATGGACATCTCTTGTAGGTTAGCAAAGTCGCGAATTTTCTCAAC
>CAUUXT010000120.1:0-4253 GCA_963549015.1 uncultured Streptococcus sp. | reverse complement strand
CCTATCACTTGCTCAGGGTTTTCTTTGAGACAAATGGCCCATTTGTAATAGTTGGGATTGGTATAGGAGGCAACCCAATTTCGAATCGAATTTCGAGTCACCTCAACATCAAGATGAGGATCCCAGGTGACATAGGTCAGATTCTTAGCAGACGAAGCCCAATTTTGAAACATGGCTTCCGCATCACTCTCCACAAATCTTCTCAAAATCAAACGATCTGTCTGTAACATTTGCGTACCGATTGCTTTACCTCACTTTCTAAGCTTAAGGCTCAAGCTAAAAAGTCCACCGGGCCTTCTTCGCTTTCTCATTTCTAGGCTCAGGGTAAAAACCTCCACTAGAGGTTCCTCGTTTTCCCGTTTCTAGACTCGGGCTGAAAACCTCCACTGGAGGTTTTCACTCCCAAAAGTCATCAAATACGGTGATGGGTAGGTGGCGTTTGTGTTGGCCTTTGTGCCACCAGTTTTCAATAGTCGCTTGGGCTTCTGGGCTGATTGTTTTGCCTTCTAGGTAATCATCAATTTCATTGTAAGTGACTCCAAGTGCGACTTCGTCTGCAATACCTGGTTTTTCTTCTTCCAAATCTGCTGTTGGGATTTTTTCATAAAGGGCTGGGTCTGCACCAAGCTCTTTCAAGAGTTGCTTTCCTTGACGTTTATTGAGGCGGTAAAGGGGGAGAATGTCTGCACCACCATCACCAAACTTAGTAAAGAAACCTGTGATATTTTCCGCAGCATGATCTGTTCCAATGACCGCTCCGCTATGGGCACCCGCAAGGGCATATTGGGCAATCATACGACTACGAGCTTTAATATTGCCCTTGTTAAAGTCTGAAACAGGACTTCCTGTCGCTTCAACTGCAGCTGCCATGGCATCAGCTGATTCCTTGATATTCACAACCAAGCTGACATCTGGTTGGATGAAAGCAAGAGCTTTTTGAGCATCTGCTTCATCAGCTTGCACGCCATAGGGCAGGCGGACAGCGATAAATTGGTAGCTGTCATCTCCTGTCTCTGCTCGCATTTCTTCCATAGCTAATTGCGCCAAGCGCCCTGCTAAGGTTGAGTCCTGACCTCCAGAAATCCCTAGTACAAAAGTTTTAAGGAAGGGGTGTTTTTTCAAGTATCTTTTTAAGAAGTCAATGGAACGACGGATTTCTTCCTGAGCATCAATCACTGGTTTGACGCCCAGTTGCTGGATAATGGTCTCTTGCAAACTCATTCTTCTTCTCCTTCACCAAGGGCTTCTTTGCGCATCTTATCAATCAAGTCCATCTTATCTTGCCAAATATCACGCGCCAAGTCCACTGGATAGTGTTGCGGATTAAGTACCCGTTTATACTCATCCCAAAGCTTGTCAAATTCCTTACGGGCATAATCCTGAATGTCAGTCAAACTAGGCAAGCTGTAAACTAATGTTCCTTCTTTGAAAATATCCACCAAGAGAGGGACAGCATCAAAATTACGAACGGTCTTCTTGATGTATGTATAAGTCGGATGGAACATCTTGATTTCAGTCATGCCGCTCACATCAACACCATCATAGGTGATGTAGTCACCTTCTGACTTGCCTTTTTCACGACTGGTAATGCGCCACACCTGTTTCTTACCTGGCGTTGACACTTTTTCAGCATTATTAGACAGTTTGATGGTATTGCGCATACGACCATTCTCATCTTCGATGGCTACAATCTTATAAACTGCCCCAAGAGCTGGCTGATCATAGGCTGTAATCAGCTTGGTTCCCACACCCCAGACATCAATCTTGGCCTTTTGCATCTTGAGGTTGAGAATAGTATTTTCATCCAAATCATTAGAAGCATAGATCTTGGCCTCTGTAAAGCCAGCCTCGTCCAGTTGCTGACTGACTTTCTTGGAAATGTAGGCAATGTCCCCAGAGTCGATCCGCACACCCCTAAAGTTAATCTGATCACCCAGCTCACGCGCCACCTGAATGGCAGCTGGCACACCGATTCGCAATGTGTCATAAGTATCTACTAGAAAGACACAGTCACGATGGGTCGCCGCATAAGCCTTGAACGCTTCATAGTCGTTTCCATAAACTTGTACCAAGGCATGGGCATGAGTCCCCAAGACAGGAATATCAAAGAGTTTACCAGCACGCACGTTGCTGGTTCCATTGGCGCCACCAATCACGGCTGCGCGTGTTCCCCAGATAGCTGCATCCATTTCTTGCGCACGACGTGTCCCAAACTCCATCAAGGGTTCATCTTCAATAACCGAACGAATACGTGCCGCCTTAGTCGCTATCAAGGTTTGAAAGTTAACGATGTTTAAAAGAGCCGTTTCAACCAATTGACATTGGGCTAGAGGGCCTTCCACCTGCACAATCGGCTCATTAGCAAAAACCAAGTCCCCTTCCTGGGCAGAACGAACCGTCAACTCCAACTCGAGATTGCGGAGGTAGTCTAAGAACGCCCCATGATAGCCAAGCGACTCCAAGTAGGCGATATCACTGTCTGAAAAACGCAAGTCTTTAAGATAGTTCACAATACTTTCCAAACCAGCAAAAACTGCATAACCGTTCTGAAAAGGTTGCTGGCGGAAATAAACTTCAAAGACCGCCTTCTTATTGTGAATCCCTTGGTCAAAGTAAACTTGCATCATATTGATCTGGTACAAGTCCGTGTGCAATGTCAAACTATCATCTGGATACATCTGTTTTCCTTCTTCCTTTTTTATAAAGGTATGAACGTATTCTACCACTTTCACACCATCCGATAAATTAGTACTATTATAACACATTTTACCGAGATTGATAAAAAGTTAACAAGCTATTCTCCATTCTCCAGTTCATCCATATCTTGCTCAAACTTTTTTTGACCCCATTCGCCATAACTTTTAAGGCCGAGATTACCGATAAAAACCCAAGGAAGGTAAGTCAGATAAGTAAGCACCCAAGCAGATAAGTATTTAACGTTCAAAGGATTGTGCTGATAAATTTCTATGTTGAATTGATAATTCTGCAACATCAAGAGAGTCGTAATAGCGAGAGTTACCAGCAAACACCCTACAATCGTAAAATGAAAACGACTATAGTAGGTCACTCCAAGTTGTCGTGCACGATTGAAAAAGAAGAAAATTCCTAACAAAAGGGTAATCAGAAGAATATTAGGATTAAAAAGAGCAGGTGCTAATACTGCCACCAAATAACTTAGTAGAATGAGCCCGATAAACACATAAAAAGACTCTGTCCCAGCTTTGTTAATCAGTTGTTCTTCCCTTTCGTCTAGTAATTGATAATAAAAAAATCTATTTTTCATCTTCTTCCTCCCAAACTTGCTGATTTCTGCGATTCAAGTATAGGATAACTCTATCCATAGAATAACTCCCAACGAGATAGATGATAACTGCTAGAACCACTTTTAGGGAGTACTTCCAAGTCAATAGACTGACCAGTTCCTCGCGATTGCCTACGATATCAATCAATAAAATCACTATAGAAAATCCCAAAGCAGATAAAATTCTTTCTTTTCCAGTATTCTCAACAATATCTCGAATATCAATTCCTACATACATGCGGCGAATAATGGCATACAAACCTACTCCAATCAATAAAAGTAATTCTGGTGAATAGGATAGAAGAGTTAAATTAAAAATATAAACTTTGGCAAAAATTTCCAGTGCCAAAAATAGGCACATTCCCAAAAGAATTTCTCCTGAAATCTTTCCATCCAATTTTTCCGTACGTTCATCTTTGATCACAAGTTTTTTTCTATTTTTCATCTTCTTCCTCCCAAAATAATTGATCTAAAGTTTTGCCTAAGCATCTGCAAATGGACTGGCAGAGGGAGAGACTCGGATTGTATTTCCCAGCTTCAATCAAGCCTATAGTCTGCCTAGTAACGCCCACAGCTTCTGCCAAATCCCCTTGTGTTAAATCACGCTCCACCCGAGCTAATTTTAACTTTAAATTTTTAGCCACTAGCGTCCTCCTTCACATTCTTAAAAAGTTGCGCTTCTTTTAAAAACATTATACCATATATCTAACTTAATGCAATATATAAATGTCATTTTGTAAGATTTTATTAACAAAAAAACTCTCTACCACAAAAAATAGAGAGTGTTGCCTTTAAATATAGGATTTCAAAATATCAACGACATCACTTCTTTTCTTGACCTGATGGGCCTTGATGCCCAATTTCTGAGCTGCGTTTGTATTGTCCTCAATATCGTCTAGAAAGACACAATTTGTAGGATCTAGCTGGTATTTATAGAGAATCTCCTTAAACA
>CAUUXT010000119.1:0-4282 GCA_963549015.1 uncultured Streptococcus sp. | reverse complement strand
ACTATAAGGTGTGCGCACCGAATTTTCATTGTTTCAAATTCATTTTTAAAATCAGCCCACTTTCACTACTTCCAACCACCTGTTCACAATCACCACAGGCTCCCTGAAGATCGAATATAGTTACTTTTCTGATTTATTGAGAATATTATATGTTATTGTTCTATCTTTGTCAAGATTTTTTTATGATTTTTTTCCAGAACCGAGGATTTCTTCGGAAATTCTCACCAAAGTCTGAACGATGTAATCAACTTCTTCATCGCTTAATTTTGTATGAAGAGGAAGGGTAATTTCATTTTCAAAGAAGGCATAGGCTCTTGGATAATCTGCCATATCAAAGCCAAGATTCTTATAGGCTGTCAAGAGAGGAAGTGGTTTGTAATGTACGTTACTTGCAATTCCTGCTTTAGCCAATTCTTGGATGATGAGGTTGCGTTCTTCTAAGCTTGCTCCTTCTACATGGGTGATGTAGAGGTGACGACAAGATTCGACAGTATCAGTCTTGTGTGCCAATGGGTGAATACGAGTACCCGCAAAACCACGATCATAACGGTCCACGATGTCCTTACGACGTTGCAACAAACCAGGGTAACGATCCAATTGTACTAAACCAATCGAAGCCATGATATCCGTCATGTTACACTTGTAGGCTGGTGTAACGATATCGTATTCCCATGAACCCAGTTGCATCTTAGCAAGAGCATCCTTTGTTTGACCATGAAGGGAAAGGATTTGAAATTCCTTGTACATTTCTTCGTCGTCAATCTCCGGATTGGCCTTCCAAGTCGCACTTCCTCCCTCAGCCGTTGTAAAGTTTTTAACGGCATGGAATGAGAAGGAAGTAAAGTCAGCGATAGAGCCAGCAGGGTGTCCTTTATAAGTTGATCCCAAAGCATGAGCACTATCAGAGACAATCACAATACGGTTAAAGACCTTTTGCCACTTGCTTGAAGCAGTAAAGAGGTCGCGTTTCTTCTCCACAATTTGGAACAAACGGTCATAGTTGCAAACAATCCCTGCAAGGTCTACTGGGATGATCACCTTAGTCTTTTCAGTGATGGCTTGCTCAAGAAGGTCATAGTCCATCTCAAACGTATCTGCTTGAATATCCACCATGACAGGTGTCGCTCCTACGTGTGTGATGACACTACATGAAGCTGTATAGGTCATGGCTGGAACAATGACTTCATCTCCAGGTCCCACTTCCAAAACACGTAAAATCAACTCAAGAGCGGCTGTCGCAGAGTTGAGGCAGACAGTCTTAGGTGTCTGTGTGTATTGGGACAAGCGACGCTCCAGTTCTTTTGTCTTAGGACCTGTTGTGATCCAACCAGAACGTAGGGTATCCGCTACTTCAGCAATTTCAGCTTCCGTGATATCGGGTGGTGAAAATGGAATATTGTAATTTGGCATTGATTTGCTCCTTTTATCTGTACTCATTTTCTCATGACTACTTTATTTTAGTACCTCAAACACGGTTTGAAACATGATTTTGATGTCTCCAAGGAAACTAAACTCTCGGAGATAGGCGAGGTTATAGCGCATCTTTTCAGGAAGGACATGTTCGATATAGGCCTGGTCAACTGACAGACCTTTCTCCGTCATTTGACTGATGATGGTATCCTCATCCTTGTAGTTGATGCTGGCTGGAGAGGTGATTCCTGCTGGCAAGAGCAAGGTCGCCATCATTTCAGGACTATACTGCTCCGTGTAACGTGGCACTTCAGGTCGCGTGCCGACAAAAGACATTTCGCCTTTAAGGACATTGACCAGCTGAGGCAGTTCATCTAAGCGCACACGGCGGATGAAATTTCCCACTTTGGTAATACGGCTATCGTTAGCAGAAGTCACCAGGCTTCCTTTTTTATCCGCATCCGTTACCATGGTACGGAACTTCCAGATCTTGAAAGGACGATTGTACTGAGTCACGCGCTCTTGCTTGTAAATGACAGGTCCCTTGCTATCCAACTTGATCCAAATGCTCAAGATAAGAAAGATGGGAGAAGTCAAAAGTAGTAAAACCAAGGCCAGAACCCAGTCCAGGCAACGCTTGAAGATCAGCGAACCCTTCCTTTTAGAGACAAGCTGGTAGTAAGACTCAACCTCGCTTGATTGCATTTCCACGGGCAAGTCTTCCCATTTCAGCATGCTGTTTCTCCTTTGTTTTTATTATACTATTTGTCAACATTTTTCATTATACCACAAAATGGAAAAGGCGGTGCAAGAAATCTGTAATTTAGAGGAATTCTTCTTTAGGTAAGAGCCCCTGCCTGCAAGCTATACATCTTGTGATAGGTTCCTCCCAAGGCCAAGAGTTCCTCATGAGTACCACTCTCAATGATGCGTCCCTTGTCCAAAACATAAATGCAGTTGGCGTCCTGGATGGTCGAAAGGCGGTGGGCGATGGCAATGGTTGTCCGTCCTTTTCTCATTTTAGCCAGAGAATCCTGAACCAAACTTTCTGTCTCCGAGTCAATATTGGCTGTCGCTTCATCCAAAATCAAGATTTTAGGCTGACTTGCGACTGTTCTGGTAAAGGCGAGAAGCTGGCGCTGACCAGTAGAAAAGCTCGAACCACGCTCAGACACAGGTGCATCATAACCCTGCGGAAGCTCCTGAATAAAGGAATCTGCATCGACAAAGGCAGCTGCAGCCTGGACCTGATCATCACTAAGATCTTGGTACATGGCGATATTGGACTTGATAGTCCCGTGATAGAGGAAGGGATCCTGTAAGACCAAACCGATGTTTTTTCTCAGCTCTTCCTGACTGTAGTTCCTGATATCCACATCATCCAAGAGAACGTGGCCTGACTGAAATTCATAAAAACGCATGAGAACATTGATAATCGAAGATTTCCCCGAACCTGTATGACCTACAAAGGCAATGGTTTCGCCCTTGTTAACTGAAAAGGAAATATCATCCAGAATCGGATGTTTGCCATCATATGAGAAACACACATGTTCAAAACGGATATTGCCTTCATTGACTTTAGCTTGCCCATCTTTTTGAAGAGGCTCATAGGTCGTTTCGTCAATCAAGGCAAAGACACGACCTGCAGATACCATGGACGTTTGAAGGGTTGAAAAGTTTTGCGTCACCTCAATCAAGGGATCAAAAAGGCGGTTGATATACTGGATAAAGGCATACATGGTTCCAGCTGTTATCCCAATAGAAAGACCACGGTAACCAAAGTAGGCCATCAAAACGGCGTAGCCTAGGAGTTTCAGCAAACTCATGGCAGGGCGCAAGAAGAGGGCATCCAAGGCTACAGAACGGTTGGCATAGACCAAGTGTTCTTGGTTGATTTCATCAAATTCTGCCTGCAGGCGCTTCTCTTGATTAAAGGCCTGGATAATCCTGATTCCCTCGATATTCTCTGCCAGCTTACTATTGATATCTGACAAGAGACTTCTGGTTTTCTCGATGATTTTCACTGACTTTTTCCGGTAGAGATTGACCAACAGGAAAATCAAGGGAAGAAAGAGCAGGACTAAAGCTGTCAAACGAAAATCCAGAACCAACATGGTATAAAGGGTTGTCAGAAAGATGAAAACTGCTGAAATAAAGCTGGATAAAATCCCTGAAAACATATCACTGATGGTCTCGGTATCATTGGTCAAACGAGAAACGATGGATCCTGCTGGCGTCTTGTCAAAATAAGACATGCCCAGTTTCTCCATATTGGCAAAGGCATCGCGACGAATATCCCTAACAATACTGTAGGACACCCGCGCAAAGAGAAGATTGCCGACATACTGGACTAGAGTTTGCAGGATATAAAGACCATAGTAGGCCAGCAAAACCGTCACAGCGAGTTGGTTAAGATTGCTGAGGTACTGGTCGATAAAGTGGGAGGCCACAAGGGGAATGACACTTTTAATGACCGTCGTCGCAAGGAGAAAACTGAGTGCCAAAAAGGTCAGGAGGCCATAGGGCTTGAGATAGGACATCAAGCGCTTCAATACAGCCCATTGTTCTTTCTTATTCTGCATCTTCTTCTCCTTTCATTTCCAATTGCTGAGACTGGTAGGTTTGGGCATACCAGCCATCCAGAGCTAGCAAGTCATCGTGCGTGCCCCGTTCAATGATTTGGCCATTTTGCAGGACTAAAATCAAATCTGCATGGACAACCGCACTGAGACGATGGGCTGTAATAATGGTTGTCTTATCCTTCCTCGTCTCCTTAAGATTGTCGATGATCGCATACTCAGTTTTGGCATCCACGGCGGACAAGGAATCATCTAAAATCAAGATATCAGGGTCTAAAATCATAGCCCGACTC
>CAUUXT010000118.1:0-4296 GCA_963549015.1 uncultured Streptococcus sp. | reverse complement strand
TTCCCCCTAGTTCACCCTTCTCCTCGTAATCAAATCTGGATGGCTAAGAATCCTTGGTTTGAGTCTGAAGTGGTGCCAGAGTTGAAAAAAAGAATTAAAACGATTTTAGGAGAAAAAGAATGAAAGAAATAGCCTTCGATGAATTTTATCAGCTTTACCAAAATGGTCAGCTTTCTCTAGTGGACGTGAGAGAAATAGAAGAGTTCAAGATGCTTCATTTAGAAGGTGCACACAACTTACCGCTTAGTCAACTGGCTGATACTTATGAGCAGTTGGACAAGGAGCAGTTACATTATGTTATTTGTAAATCTGGGATGAGATCAGCTCGTGCTTGCCAGTTCTTAGAGGAACATGGATATAAGGTCATCAATGTTCAAGGTGGCATGACGGCCTTTGAAAATCTTTAAAATTTTGCATTTCTCCTACTTGGTGTGTACTAGGTAGGAGAATTTTGTTTTTAGATAATTCTTATTTTTAAAAATATTGAAAACATTTAATATTTACTTTGTGATGCTTTTTTCACACTCTTATTCGTGATATACTAGGTCAGTATTTTAGAAATATGAAGGAGATTCTTTATGGCTAAAAAAGGTGCCCTAACAGGTTTGCTCCTGTTTGGAATATTTTTTGGTGCGGGAAACTTGATTTTTCCGCCTTCTCTAGGTGCCCTATCTGGAGAACATTTTCTTCCTGCCATTGCAGGTTTTGTCTTTTCAGGCGTCGGTATCGCCGTTTTGACTCTCATTATTGGAACTCTCAATCCTAAGGGATACATTTATGAGATTTCTAAGAAAATCTCACCTTGGTTTGCGACGCTTTATCTCGCAGTCCTCTATTTATCAATTGGTCCCTTCTTTGCCATTCCACGTACAGCCACAACAGCTTACGAAGTCGGGATTAGCCCCCTTTTATCAGAAGCGAATAAAGGACTTGGATTGATTGTCTTTACCGTACTATATTTTGCAGCGGCTTATTTGATTTCACTCAATCCATCAAAGATTTTGGATCGGATCGGACGTATCTTGACACCAGTCTTTGCTTTGTTGATCGTTATCTTGGTTGTACTAGGTGCCTTCAAGTATGGTGGAACAAGTCCTCAAGCGGCCTCAGAAGCCTATCAATCCTCTGCTTTTGGGACAGGTTTCCTAGAAGGGTATAATACCTTGGATGCTCTTGCCTCAGTGGCTTTCAGTGTCATTGCTGTTCAAACCTTGAAACAACTTGGATTCTCAAGTAAGAAAGAGTACATTTCAACTATTTGGGTGGTTGGTATCGTTGTAGCTCTTGCCTTTAGCGCTCTTTACATCGGTTTAGGATTCCTTGGAAATCACTTCCCGGTACCAGCAGAAGCAATGAAGGGTGGAACACCAGGTGTTTATATCTTGTCGCAAGCTACTCAGGAAATCTTTGGTTCAACAGCTCAACTCTTCCTTGCTGTTATGGTAACTGTAACCTGCTTCACAACGACAGTTGGCTTGATTGTGTCTACAGCTGAGTTCTTTAACGGACGTTTCCCACAAATCAGCTACAAGGTCTATGCAACTGCCTTTACCTTGATTGGATTTGCCATTGCAAATCTTGGTCTTGATGCAATCATCAAGTACTCAGTTCCAGTACTGGTAATCTTGTACCCAATCACCATTGCCATTGTGATGATCGTGATTGTTAATAAGTTTGTCGCCCTATCAAAACCGGGCATGCAGTTAACTATTGGGCTTGTTACAGCTATTGCTCTTGCAAGCGTCCTTGGAAGTTCCTTTAAGATTGAGTTTCTAGAAAATCTGATTAATGCCCTTCCGTTTGCGTCAGCCTCTCTTCCATGGCTAGTGCCAGCTATTATCGGAATTTTGCTTTCATTGGTCCTACCAAACAAACAAGAGAGTGATATTTTTGAGATGGAATAAAAAAATTCTTGGTCATCGACCAAGAATTTTTTGTATGAACACGACTCATTAGTTGGTTTGTTCAGTATAACCAGCTTCTTTAAGCATTTTTTTCGAGGCAGCAAAGCTTACACGGTTTCCAATACCAGAATATTCGTTCGGCATTGCTTTTTTCAATTCGTCAAGACTTGCGACAGTCATGTCAACCTCGATGTTTTGGATAACTTTTTCGTCTTGAATTTCAACTTTTTGTGTAACCCCTTTGACCCCTTCATAACCTTTATAAGTATCGTCAACAATTTCCTTAATACCTTCCGCGGTATTATTAAGTTTTTCAGGGTCAAGTACATTATGAACAGTTTGTTTTACAACGTCATCTCCCTTCACAGTATAAACCAAGGTAGAAGTGATTCCAGGATTGCTTTTGTTGACAAAAGTATGTGTCTTGGCTGTTTCTTTCTTCTCAGAAGATTGCTCAGTGCTTTGTTTGCTCTCACTTGACTGAGTTGTTGTGTCTTCTTTAGAACTGCTGTTTGCAGGTGTTGATGCTTGTTTGGAACATCCGAGTAGGAGGACAAGTGAAGCCACAAGGGCTAGTGATACTTTAAAGTATGATTTCATATTTTTACTTTCCTTTCGCAATCAAAGTATTTTGTATTATAACATGGATCTATAGTGAAAGCAACTAAACACAGTTTTTCTCCTTTTGAGAAGGAGTCTGACTAGAAAAATGTTATAATGGTAGCAAAAGAGGTGAAGAAATGAATCAAACTGTAAACTATATCAAAGAATTAACCGCTATTGCATCTCCAACAGGCTTTACTCGTGAGATTTCAGACTACCTAGTCCATACTTTAGAAGAGCTTGGTTACCAGCCGGTTCGTACAGCCAAGGGCGGTGTCAATGTGACCATTAAAGGTCAAAATGATAAGCAACAACGTTATGTGACTGCCCATGTGGATACGCTAGGAGCTATTGTTCGTGCAGTCAAACCAGACGGTCGTCTCAAAATGGACCGTGTCGGTGGTTTCCCTTGGAACATGATTGAAGGTGAAAACTGTACCGTTCATGTGGCTAGCACAGGTCAAAAAGTATCAGGAACCATCCTCATCCACCAAACTTCTTGTCATGTCTACAAGGATGCAGGAACTGCAGAACGCACGCAGGACAATATGGAAGTGCGTTTGGATGCAAAAGTAACCAGTGAAAAAGAAACTCGTGCTCTTGGTATTGAGGTCGGTGATTTTATCAGCTTTGATCCACGAACCGTCGTGACAGAGACAGGTTTTATCAAGTCTCGTCATTTGGACGATAAGGTCAGCGCAGCGATTTTGCTCAATCTCCTTCGCATTTATAAGGAAGCGAAGATTGAATTGCCAGTAACAACCCATTTTGCTTTTTCAGTCTTTGAAGAAGTGGGGCATGGGGCTAATTCTAATATTCCTGCTCAGGTAGTAGAATATCTGGCTGTGGATATGGGAGCTATGGGAGATGACCAGCAAACAGATGAGTACACTGTGTCTATCTGTGTCAAGGATGCTTCAGGGCCTTATCACTATGATTTCCGTCAACACTTGGTGGCCTTGGCTAAAGAGCAAGATATTCCATTTAAGCTGGATATCTATCCATTTTATGGTTCGGACGCTTCAGCAGCTATGTCAGCAGGAGCAGAGGTCAAGCATGCCCTCCTTGGAGCTGGTATTGAATCCAGTCACTCTTACGAACGAACACATATTGATTCGGTCGTGGCGACTGAGCGTATGGTTGATGCCTATCTCAAGAGCGCTTTGGTAGACTAATATGTGCTTGATTTGTCAAAGAATTGAACGGATCAAGGCAGGGGAAAATCTCTACTTTGTAAAAGAACTAGATACAGGCTATGTTGTTATTGGAGACCACCAATACTTTAAGGGTTATACCTTGTTTTTAGCAAAAGAACATGTCACAGAACTCCATCAAATGGAGAATTCTGTGAAACTTCGTTTTCTAGAGGAAATGAGTTTGGTCCAAGAAGCTGTTGCCAAAGCGTTTAAAGCTGAAAAGATGAACATCGAACTTCTAGGAAATGGAGATGCCCACGCTCACTGGCACCTCTTTCCAAGACGATCAGGTGATATGAGGGGGCATGGATTGAATGGTCGTGGTCCAGTCTGGTGGGTGCCCTGGGAAGAAATGGCGGCAGAAGATTGCCAAGTGCAATCCCGTGAGTTGGAACAAATGATTAAAGCCTTATCCGATGAATTAGAGTAGCATGTGATTTAAGAGAGGAAGAAAAAAATGAAACATAGATACATCGTTTTATCCGGTTTGCTAGCAGTAACCCTAGCAGCATGTTCTCAAGAAACACCTAAAAATGAAGAAAATACTCAAAAAACGGAACAAACTAGTCAACCTGAGGGTACTGTAGGGAGCA
>CAUUXT010000117.1:0-4302 GCA_963549015.1 uncultured Streptococcus sp. | reverse complement strand
TGCCTTCAACAATAACAAAATCCGCAGATTTGACACGTTGTTTCTCTCCAGGAAAGATGTCATACACTTCTTGAGAATAGACGGGGATATCGACATCTTGCCCATTCTTTAGGCGATCAAGAAAATTCAGCAAGGTTTCCATATCATAACTTTCAGGAAAACCTTTGCGATTTAATATATCTTGCTCCATCAAGGTTTGATTGGGATAGAGAAAGCCATCCGTTGTCACTAGCTCTACAGTAGCATCAGTAACTGTACGAGAGAGAAGGATTTGCAGAAGTCGGCTAGTTGTTGATTTCCCGACAGCAACACTACCAGAAACCCCAATGATAAAAGGCTGTGATTTGCTTTCACGTTGGAGGAAAATTCCTTTTGAAAATGCCAAATCATCCTTGGTGCGCTTGTAAATATGGATAAGATGGACAAGGGGAAGATAGACATCCGTTACGTCCTGCAGACTAATCTGGTCATTGAAACTCTTGATGGATTCTAACTCTTCCTCTGTCAAGGGAGGGGTTGTTTTGCGATGCAATGATTGCCAAGTATGGCGGCTGATTTTCTCAAAATGTAAAAATTCGTTGGTCATTTGTTTTCCCCTAGATATTTTGTCTATCATACCATAAAAAGCTAAAAAAATAAAGCGGTTTCTTGATGGTAGTAAGTCAATATCGTATAATAGAGGTAGATGGAGGTTGAATAATTTAATGATGAGATAGGGAATGGTTTCTGAAGAGTTATCAGTTATTAAAAGTGGGTTTTTTAGTTCGCAACTTATAGGAGGTATACAATGAAAATCTTGAGATGTTACATATTGGAACTCTGTTTTATTTTAAGTTTTACACTACCTTTTATAAGGGGAGCGAATGCGGATAATGGTAGACGCTTTGTGGAAATCTATTACGGTTTTACTTTTTTGATGGAACATACCATTGTAACAGTTATCTTTATCTGTTCACTCTTGATTGCTTGGCTAGTAAAAAAGCAGTGGACGAAATGGCTTGCTGCTGGTAGTTATCTATTTTTGATTTTGTGGATTGCTACAGAAGGATATCTATTCCGTATGTCGCTAGAAGACTTGATACGACTTTGGACAAGTTTGGAAATTCTGACACAAACTTATCAGTTGGGCTTTTATCTAAACATCATATTGGGAATCCTGTTGATGATTAAGCATTTTAAGGTTAAGAAATGGTAATAAAAATGCGCCTGATTACAGACGATCTGTTTTATCTTGACTATGATACTTTGTAGTTCCCGATAGATTGTAATGTATTTCTAATAATTGAAAGAGATTGAAGAAAAGGTTTTTTGACTAGGATTCTTCAGTCTTTTTCATTTTATCATCACTTTGTAATCGATTTACAATTCAAGCCAAATTATGGTAAAATAGTTTTATGAGTAAAATGTATTATGCAGAAAATCCTGACGCTGCTCACGACATTCATGAGTTGAGAGTGGAGTTGTTGGGAGAAAACATGACCTTTTTAACAGATGCGGGTGTTTTTAGCAAGAAAATGGTTGACTTTGGGAGTCAGCTTTTATTGAAGTGTCTAGAGGTTAACAAAGGAGAAACGGTCCTTGATGTGGGTTGTGGTTATGGGCCATTGGGTTTGTCATTGGTCAAGGTTTATGGAGTTCAGGCAACCATGGTTGATATCAATAATCGTGCTTTAGACTTGGCTCGACAAAATGCTGAACGAAATAAAGTAGAAACAACGATTTTCCAATCCAATATCTATGAGCAAGTTGAAGGGAAGTTTGACCATGTTATTTCCAATCCGCCAATTCGAGCAGGCAAACAGGTTGTTCATGAGATTATCGAAAAGAGCAGAGAATTTTTGAAAGACGGAGGAGATTTAACTATCGTCATTCAGAAAAAGCAAGGAGCTCCGAGTGCTAAAAGTAAGATGGAAGACGTTTTTGGAAATTGTGAAATCGTAAAGAAAGATAAGGGATACTATATCCTTAGAAGTGTGAAAGCATGAGAGCAGTTGATTTAATCCAAAAGAAACGAGATGGCCAAGAACTGACTTCAAATGAAATCAAATGGCTAGTAGAAGGCTATGTAGCAGGAACTGTTCCAGACTATCAGATGTCTGCCTTTGCTATGGCTGTTTATTTCAAAGGAATGACGACACGAGAGATTTCTGACCTGACGATGAATATGGTCAAGACAGGTCAAGAGTTTGACTTGTCGGCCATTGAGGGGGTTAAAGTTGACAAGCATTCTACGGGTGGAGTTGGGGATAAGGTGACTTTGATTTTAGCGCCTTTAGTAGCCAGTTTTGGTGTTCCGGTCGCAAAAATGAGTGGCCGTGGACTTGGCCATACTGGCGGAACCCTAGATAAGTTGGAAGCAATCAAGGGCTACCAAGTAGAGCGCAGTCAAGAAGATTTCATTCGTCAGGTACAGGACATTGGTGTATCTGTCATTGGGCAGTCAGATCAGCTGGTTAAAGCAGACAAACTTCTCTATGCCCTCCGTGATGTGACGGCGACTGTCGACACGATTCCTTTGATTGCTAGTTCTGTCATGAGCAAGAAAATTGCTGCAGGAGCGGATGCTATTTTGCTAGACGTGACTGTTGGTGAGGGTGCCTTCATGAAGACGGTTGATGATGCACGTGAATTGGCTCAAACCATGGTGGATCTTGGTAAGGCTGTTGGTCGAAAGACGGTAGCGGTTATTACAGATATGAGTCAACCCTTGGGGCGAGCCATTGGCAATCGTCTCGAAATCCTAGAGGCAATTGAAATCCTTCAAGGAAAAGGCCGAGAAGATATTAGTCACTTTATTTGTGAGCTAGCTCAGATTATGCTTGGTTTGGCAAATGTCGAGAAGACAGTTGAAGAAGTACGTCAACACCTTGAAAACGGCCAAGCGCTGGCTAAGTTTGAAGAAATGGTAGCAGCTCAAGGCGGTGATTTAGAAGATCTCTATCGCCCAGTCAAGGTGGCGCATGTAGTAGATATCCCTGCTCAAGAGTCAGGTGTCATTTCAGCCCTTCCAGCGATGGAATTTGGTCTCTATGCCATGAGATTGGGAGCTGGTCGCGCAGTCAAGTCTGATGATTTAGACTATGAAACTGGAATCGTTTTTGAGAAGAAGGTCGGTGACTCCGTTCAAAAGGGAGAAATTGTCGCAAAAGTTTATACAAATGGAAAAATTTCCCCTCAACTAGTTACAGAATTCCAAAAATATGTTAAAATAAATGATAGAATGAAACGTTTGCAGGAAATAATTGAAATCATCTCATGAAAAAGAGAGGAATCCGAATATGAAATTAAACAAATACATTGATCATACGCTTTTAAAACAAGATGCAAGTCAAGAACAAATTGATCGTTTGCTATCTGAAGCGCGTGAGTATGACTTTGCCAGCGTTTGTGTCAATCCCACATGGGTGAAACATGCGAAAACAGGGCTTGAAGGCTCAGATGTAAAGGTTTGTACAGTAGTAGGTTTTCCTTTGGGAGCAACAACTTCAGCTGTGAAAGCTTTTGAAACAAAAGAAGCTGTCCAAAACGGTGCAGATGAGATTGATATGGTTATCAATGTCGGCGCTCTCAAATCAGGTAATCTGGATTTAGTTGAATCGGACATCTGTGCTGTCGTAGAAGCAAGTGGTGACAAGTTAGTTAAGGTCATTATTGAAGCTTGCTTGTTGACAGACGATGAAAAGGTTGTGGCATGCCAATTATCCCAGAAAGCAGGCGCTGACTTTGTCAAAACATCAACTGGCTTTTCAACTGGTGGTGCCACTATAGAGGATGTTCAGTTGATGCGTAAAACAGTCGGGCCAGATATGGGTGTTAAGGCGGCTGGTGGAGCGCGTTCGTATGCTGATGCTGTCGCTTTTGTGGAAGCAGGTGCTACCCGTATCGGAACATCTGCTGGCGTTGCGATTTTAAAAGGAGAATTGGCAGATGGCGACTACTGAGTTAATTGAACTAGCAATTGAAACCAGCAAACAAGCCTATGTACCCTATTCTCATTTTCCTATTGGAGCTGTTTTAGTAGCTAAGGACGGTAGCATTTATACGGGTGTGAACATCGAGAATGCTAGTTACCCCTTGACTAATTGCGGAGAGCGTACAGCGATTTTCAAAGCAGTTTCCGAAGGCCAAAGAGAGTTTTCAGAATTGATTGTCTACGGACAAACTGAAAAACCCATCTCGCCATGTGGTGCTTGCCGCCAGGTCATGGCTGAATTTTTTGAAAAAGATCTAAAAGTGACACTTGTCGCAAAAGATAAATCGACGGTCGAGATGACGGTCGGGGAGTTACTTCCATACTCTTTT
>CAUUXT010000116.1:0-4369 GCA_963549015.1 uncultured Streptococcus sp. | reverse complement strand
AGGATACAGAAGATTGTAAAATCACGATAAATACCTCCATATAGTTTAGTACTTTGTCTTGTTGCAACTTTGACAAGTTTAGTATAACATTGTTTTTTTTAATTTCTCACCCAAATCTTGAATTGTCATCGAAACGTCTTGAATTAGCTTTTTATTTGAAACCACCTCTAAATTTTTTAAAAAAAGATAATTTCTAATCACTTTTTTACCATTCAGGAAGTTTCAATGACAATTCATGATTTTATAAAATATGAACTTAGTATCATGGTATAATAAATTCATATTTTATATGAAAGGATTTGCCAATGACTTCTTATAAACGTACATTTGTTCCTCAAATAGATGCTAGAGACTGTGGTGTCGCTGCCTTAGCCTCGATTGCCAAATTCTATGGTTCAGATTTTTCTCTAGCTCACTTGAGAGAACTTGCAAAGACCAACAAAGAAGGGACGACTGCTCTTGGCATTGTAAAAGCCGCTGATGAAATGGGCTTTGAAACAAGGCCTGTTCAAGCAGATAAAACGCTCTTTGATATGAGCGATGCCCCCTATCCATTTATCGTTCACGTTAACAAAGAAGGGAAACTCCAACATTACTATGTTGTCTATCAAACAAGGAAAGACTATCTGATTATTGGTGATCCTGATCCTTCTGTAAAAATCACCAAAATGTCAAAAGAACGCTTTTTCTCTGAATGGACTGGAGTAGCTATTTTTCTAGCTCCCAAACCCAGCTATCAACCCCATAAAGATAAAAAGAATGGTCTACTGAGCTTCCTCCCTCTGATTTTCAAACAAAAATCTCTCATTGCTTACATTGTTCTCTCAAGCTTATTAGTCACTATTATCAATATCGGTGGTTCTTATTATCTCCAAGGAATCTTGGATGAGTACATCCCAAATCAGATGAAATCAACTTTAGGAATTATCTCAATTGGTCTAATTATCACCTATATTCTCCAACAAGCCATGAGCTTCTCCAGAGATTATCTCCTAACTGTTCTGAGTCAGAGATTAAGCATTGATGTAATTTTGTCCTATATTCGCCATATCTTTGAACTTCCTATGTCTTTCTTTGCGACACGTCGTACAGGAGAAATCATTTCACGCTTCACAGATGCCAACTCTATTATAGATGCCTTAGCTTCTACCATTCTCTCTCTTCTTCTTGATGTTTCCATTCTGATCCTTGTAGGGAGCGTCTTACTGGCACAAAACCCTAATCTCTTCCTTCTTTCTCTTATTTCCGTTCCTATATACATGTTCATCATCTTTTCTTTTATGAAGCCTTTTGAAAAAATGAACCATGATGTCATGCAAAGTAATTCTATGGTTAGTTCTGCCATTATCGAAGATATCAACGGGATCGAAACCATCAAGTCACTCACAAGTGAAGAAAATCGCTACCAAAATATTGACAGTGAATTTGTCGATTATTTGGAAAAATCCTTTAAACTTACTAAATATTCTATTTTACAAACTAATTTAAAGCAAGGAACAAAGTTAATTCTTAATATCTTTATCCTATGGTTTGGGGCTCAATTAGTTATGTCTAGTAAAATTTCTATCGGTCAGCTGATTACCTTTAACACACTTCTTTCTTACTTTACAACTCCTATGGAAAATATTATCAACCTCCAAACCAAACTCCAATCTGCGAAGGTTGCTAATAACCGTTTGAACGAAGTCTAATTAGTTGAATCTGAATTTCAAGTTCAAGAAAATCCTGTTCATTCAAATTTTTTGATGGGCGATATTGAATTTGATGACCTTTCTTATAAGTATGGTTTTGGACGAGATACCTTAACAGATATCAATCTAACAATTAAAGAAGGTGATAAGGTTAGCCTGGTTGGAGTTAGTGGTTCTGGTAAAACAACTCTAGCCAAAATGATTGTCAATTTCTTTGACCCTTACAAAGGACAGATTACCATCAATCATCAGGATATTAAAAATATTGATAAAAAAATCTTGCGACGTCATATTAATTACCTGCCCCAACAAGCCTATATCTTTAATGGCTCTATCTTGGAAAACTTAACCTTGGGCGGTAATAGTATGATTAGCCAAGAAGATATTCTAAAAGCTTGCGAATTAGCTGAAATCCGTCAAGATATTGAAAGAATGCCTATGGGCTATCAAACTCAGCTCTCTGATGGAGCTGGTCTATCAGGAGGACAAAAGCAACGAATAGCCCTCGCTCGTGCTCTTTTAACTAAATCTCCTGTTTTAATACTAGATGAAGCTACTAGTGCTCTCGATGTTTTGACTGAGAAAAAGGTTATAGATAATCTTATGTCCCTAACTGATAAAACCATTCTCTTTGTAGCCCATCGTCTCAGTATAGCCGAACGGACTAACCGTGTCATTGTTCTTGACCAAGGGAAAATCATTGAAGTTGGTAGTCATCAAGAGTTAATACAGGCGCAAGGCTTCTACCATCATCTATTCAACAAATAAGGAGAATGTTATGAATCCTAATCTTTTTAGAAGCGTCGAGTTTTATCAGAGACGTTACCATAATTATGCGACAGTATTGATCATACCACTTTCATTACTGTTTACTTTCATCGTGATTTTCTCCCTTGTTGCTACAAAAGAGATTACTGTTACATCGCAAGGAGAAGTCACTCCTACAAGTGTCATTGCATCCATTCAGTCAACCAGTGATAATACTATCTTAGCTAATCATTTAGTGGCAAATCAAGTAGTTGAAAAAGGTGACTTACTCATCAAATACTCTGAAACAATGGAAGAAAGTCAGAAAACTGCCTTAGAAACTCAGTTACAAAGACTTGAGAAGCAAAAAGAAGGACTTGGAATTTTGAAACAAAGCTTAGAAAAAAATACCGATCTTTTTTCTGGTGAGGATGAATTTGGCTACTATAATACCTTTATGAATTTTACTAAACAAGCTCATGATATTGAACTAGGTATCTCAAAGACTAACACTGAGGTTGCAAATCAAGCCAACCTTGCCAATAGCAGTTCATCAGCTATTGAACAAGAAATCACAAGAGTTCAACAACAAATTGGAGAATACCAGGAGCTGAGAGATGCTATCATAAACAAAAGAGCACGCTTACCGACTGGCAATCCACACCAGTCAATTTTGAATCGTTATCTTGTAGCCTCTCAAGAACAAACACAAGAAACTGCAGATGAGCCATTTTTATCTCAAATCAATCAAAGTATTGCAAATCTTGAATCATCTATCGCAAGTCTCAAAATTCAGCAAGCTGGTATCGGAAGTGTAGCAACTTATGATAATAGTTTAGCAACCAAAATTGAAGTACTTCGCACTCAGTTTTTACAGACAGCTTCTCAGCAACAACTAACCGTGGAGAATCAATTAACAGAATTAAAAGTACAACTAGATCAAGCGACACAGCGCTTGGAAAACAATACCTTAACCGCTCCAAGTAAAGGTATCGTTCATCTGAACAGCGAATTTGAAGGTAAAAATAGAATTCCAACTGGTACAGAAATTGCTCAAATATTTCCTCTCATCACAGATACAAGAGAAGTACTAATCACTTACTACGTATCATCTGACTATCTCCCCTTACTAGATAAAGGACAAACTGTAAGATTAAAGCTTGAGAAGATTGGAAATCACGGCATTACCATCATCGGCCAACTTCAGAGCATTGATCAAACCCCTACCAGAACAGAGCAAGGAAATCTCTTTAAATTAACCGCTCTTGTAAAACTATCTGGTGAGAACAGTAAACTCATCCAATATGGCCTACAAGGTCGAGTCACTAGTGTAACTGCAAAGAAAACATATTTTGATTATTTCAAAGATAAAATTTTAACACATTCTGATTAATTTTCAGATAACACTCTAGAACTATTTATTATCTTATCAAAAAGGAGAATCATAACATGGATAAGAATCAAAACCTAACTTCATTTCAAGAACTAACAACTACTGAACTCAACCAGATTACAGGTGGAGGATGGTGGGAAAATTTCTTATATAGCGTTAATAGATATTCTCATAACATCACACAAGGACTTCATCAGCCAATACAACTATAAAAAAATAAGATCGAGATACAAGAACTCTCGGTCTTATTTTCATCATTCTGTATACATCATAGTAAGTATCTGACGAAAGACTTGATCTTGACAGATAGTATTGAGACTAGCATTGGGATAACTTTCCACTATCTTCACAACGGTATAAAGACCAACTCCTCTCTCCTCCCCTTTAGAACTAACTCCAAAAGAGAAGATTTCAGAAACATCTATGTCCTCTTCTTTGATGGAGTTTTCAATGATAAAGGTCTCCTGTGCCCCATTTTTAAATAGGGAGAGAAGCCCAAGGAAGAGGGAACCTGTGTAGATATTCCCAATCATCTGAC
>CAUUXT010000115.1:0-4427 GCA_963549015.1 uncultured Streptococcus sp. | reverse complement strand
AGCGGGCCAGATTTCTGGTCTTTTAGCCAAACATAAAGAGGATCTGCCTCCTTGCCGTTGACCTTGATCTTGGCAAAGCGAGGAAAAGTTGTCTGATAGTGTAGGCTACAGAAGCTATTGATTTCCTCTGCGCTGCCGGGTGCTTGTCCCATAAACTGATTGCAAGGGAAATCTAGGATTTCAAAGCCCTGATCTTGATAGCGTTCATAGAGTTCTTGAAGTCCCTGGTACTGGGGCGTTAACCCACATCCGGTAGCAGTGTTGACAATCAAGAGAACTTTGCCACGATAGCTCTCCAGGGGAGTTACTTGGTTGTTTTGGTTCAAAACGGAAAAATCATATACACTGGTCATTTTTCTATATTCTCCTTATGCATTCCTGATTTAGAGTGTTTCATCTCGTGTTCTGATAAAAAGGCGTGGGTCATGGTTCCAAAGATAGCACCAATACCCAATCCCAAGACTAGTAAAGGGAGCATTTTATCGAACTGGGAGAGATTGTCCCAAAAGGTATCGAGGGGAAGATGCTGAACAAAGAGTTTGTGAAAGGCTGATAAGACAAACAAGCCAATTGGAATGCTGAGGAATACACCCCAACTACGAACTTTGATCTGACTTTTGCTGTAGCTTTTGTGATGAATCTCGGACTGGTCGTCCTTGTCCAAATGTAAGTCTCGAACTGCTAATCTCGCCCTAGATGAGAGGATGAAGATGAGTCCAAAATAGAGGTAGGGCATAGCATCTCGAACAAACTCTATGAAGCGTCCAAATAGGAGATAGAGCAAGAAGAGTAGGAGGGAAGAGTATAGGATTTGAATCAAGGCTCGGGCACAAGCTCTGTAGATTATCTCTTGGCGGCATTCATCAAAGGGGCCTTGAATGTGAAAGAATAGTTTGAGTAAGCGAGTGGTGAAATCTTCTTTTTTCATGGGAGTGATCTCCTAAATGAGCGATTTTTGATTGACTTCTTTAAAGAGTTGATAGAGAGTATAGAAGTAAACCAAACTAAAAATGATACAGATTATTAGAAATACCAGGTATCTCCAATCCATAGGATTTGTTAAAAGTTGTGGAAAGGATACGAGGATAAAACAGAGAGATGCGTTTAGAAGACGTATTTTTTTTGATTGGATTTTCTGGAATCTCTGTCCCTTGTTCAATACAGGAAGGAATAAAAGAAAGATAATCAAGAAAGGATGCTCAATATGTCCAGAAAGTAGGAAAAAGGTAACAAAGATACTGATAAAAACATGACTGATCAGTAGTCTAGCTAGTGATTTCATAAGGTACCTCCTAGTCGTCTTCTTGGTCTTTCTTGGCCTTTTGAATGCGAAGAGAGACAACAATTTGCATCATCAGTCCAAAAAAGAACGCTCCCAGTATAGTTTTTAAAATATGTTTTGAATTCAGAAGAGAACTGATGAAATTTGGATTTTCACTTGTTAGAGTATCGATGAATGGCATTATAAAAAATATCGCTATGCCATAGATCAGACCGGCTTTTAGACCAGGAAAATGTAGCTGTTTGCTTTCTTTTTGACTCAACATTTCGGGATCAATAGCTGTGATGCCCGTTTTCTTGGTTTGGGAGACCACATAGAGGGCAGCCATCATCGAAATGCTAAACACCACGAGAGGATAACCAATAGCGACAATTTGCGGGTATTTATAGGCAAGAACGAGCGGGATAAGATTGCCAAATGTCATCAGATAAAAGAGGACAATAAAGACCTGATTCCCGATACGATCGGCCTCGCGCCGTTTGTGTTCGTCAAGGGGACCAGAAATACCGTATATGCGTTTGATGAGTTTTTCAGTGAGAGTTTCTTTTTTCATTTGTTTGCTCCTTTTTTAAAAATCGTCTTCCCAAAAGAGGCTATTGAGGTCAGTTTGGAGGCTGCGGGCGAGGTTGAGACAGAGTCCCAAGGTTGGATTGTACTTGTCGTTTTCAATCATGTTGATGGTCTGTCTCGAGACACCGATATCTTTGGCGAGCTCGAGCTGGGAAATGCCCAGTTCCTTGCGGAATTCTTTGACACGATTCATAGGGTCTCCTTTCTGATATGTCACATATATTTGACTATATTATATTCTTTTTGGGATGAGATGTCAATTATATATGACATATTTTTGAGAATTTTTTTCGAAGAAACTTAGCCTTGTCTGACAAGTGCAAGCTGGTCGGATTTGTGGTAAAATAGATAGGATATGACAAAAGAATTTCATCATGTAACGGTCTTGCTTCATGAAACGATTGATATGCTTGACGTAAAACCTGACGGTATCTACGTTGATGCGACTTTGGGCGGAGCAGGCCATAGCGAATATTTATTAAGTAAATTGAGCGAAAAAGGGCATCTCTATGCCTTTGACCAGGACCAGAATGCCATTGATAATGCGCAAAAACGGTTGGCACCCTATATCGAAAAGGGGATGGTAACCTTTATCAAGGATAACTTCCGTCATTTGCAGGCACGTTTGCAGGAGGCTGGTGTCCAGGAAATTGATGGAATTTGTTATGACTTGGGAGTGTCCAGCCCTCAGCTAGATCAGCGTGAGCGTGGCTTTTCTTATAAAAAGGATGCGCCACTGGATATGCGGATGAATCAGGAAGCTAGTTTGACGGCCTATGAAGTGGTCAATCATTATGACTATCATGACTTGGTCCGGATCTTTTTCAAGTATGGTGAAGATAAGTTTTCTAAACAGATTGCTCGTAAGATTGAGCAAGTGCGTGAGGTGAAACCCATTGAGACGACGACGGAGTTGGCAGAGATTATCAAGTCGGCCAAGCCTGCCAAGGAACTCAAGAAAAAGGGACACCCTGCCAAGCAGATTTTTCAGGCTATCCGAATCGAAGTCAATGATGAGCTGGGTGCGGCAGATGAATCCATCCAGCAGGCCATGGACATGCTGGCTCTGGATGGTAGAATCTCGGTCATTACTTTCCATTCGCTGGAAGACCGTTTGACCAAGCAATTATTCAAGGAAGCTTCAACAGTGGAAGTTCCCAAAGGCTTGCCCTTCATTCCAGATGATCTTAAGCCCAAGATGGAATTGGTATCCCGTAAGCCAATCTTGCCAAGTGCCGAAGAGCTAGAAGCCAACAACCGTTCGCATTCAGCCAAGTTGCGCGTGGCCAGAAAAATTCATAAGTAAGAGGAAAAACATGGCAGAAAGAATCGAAAAAACAAGCCAGTTATTGCAAACGAAGTTTAAAGGTTTTTCACGTGTGGAAAAGGCCTTCTATGTTTCGATTGCTGCAACAATGATTATCCTGGCAGTCAGCGTTGTGTTTATGCAGACCAAGCTATTACAAGTTCAGAATGAATTGACCAAGGTCAATGCTCAAATCGAAGAAAAGAAAACAGAGCTAGACGATGCCAAGCAAGAGGTCAATGAATTGATTCGTTCAGAACGTTTGAAAGAAATTGCAAACTCTAAGAATTTACAGCTGAATAATGAAAATATCCGAGCAACGGAGTAAGAAATGAAACAGTGGAAAGAAAAAATCATCCGTTATGCCGTCCGTAACCGTAAATCTCCAGAAGAAAATCGCCGAAGAGTAGGGAAAAGCCTGAGTTTATTGGCTGTCATACTCTTCGCTGTCTTTTTGGTCAACTTTGCGGTCATCATCGGAACGGGTAAAAAATTTGGTAAGGACTTGGTTCAAGAAGCCAACAAGGTTCACCAAACAACCAAGACGATTCCTGCAAAACGGGGAACCATCTACGATCGTAATGGAACGCCTATTGCAGAGGATGCGACTTCGTATAATATCTATGCCGTTATTGATAAGACCTACAAGTCAGCAACAGGCAAAATTCTCTATGTAGAGGATTCTCAATTTAATAAGGTAGCTGAAATTTTCCATAAGTATCTGGATATGGAGGAGTCTTATGTCAAAGAACAGCTTTCTCAACCAGATCTAAAACAGGTATCCTTTGGGACCAAGGGAAATGGGATCACCTATGCCAATATGATGGCTATTAAAAATGACCTCAAAACTGCTGGTGTCGAGGGGGTTGACTTTACAACTAGCCCTAACCGCAGTTATCCCAATGGACAGTTTGCTTCTTCCTTTATCGGTTTAGCGCAACTCCATGAAAATGAGGATGGGACCAAACGTTTGATTGGGACATCTGGATTGGAGAGTTCTTTAAATAACATTCTGGCGGGTACAGATGGGATCATCACCTATGAGAAAGATCGTCTGGGAAATATTGTTCCGGGTACAGATCAAGCTTCTCAACAAACAGTAGATGGAAAAGATGTCTACACAACCCTTTCTAGTCCCTTGCAATCCTTTATGGAAACCCAGATGGATGCCTTCCAGGAAAAAGTAAAAGGCAAGTATATGACGGCTACCTTGGTTAGCGCTAAAACAGGGGAAATCCTGGCTACGACCCAACGGCCGACCTTTAATGC
>CAUUXT010000114.1:0-4434 GCA_963549015.1 uncultured Streptococcus sp. | reverse complement strand
AGCAGATGTTGGCTCATCAAAGAGGAGGAGTTCGGGATGCATAGCGAGTCCGCGTTCACGAACTTCAAAGTTACCAAAACCAATTAATTGAACTTTTTCACCAGCTGCAAGGTATTCAGTTACTGCTGCAAATACAGCGTCAACTGCTGCTGCTGAATCTTTCTGAGTCAAGTCTGTAGCTTCTGCCACTTTAGCGATCAAATCTTGTTTGTTTGCCATGTTAACAAATCCTCCAAATAATTTCTGATTAACAAATATAATCATATCCTAAAATTGCCCATAGGTCAAGTCAAAAGCGCCATTTCAAACATTTTTCTCTATTTTTTTAGGAATTATAGCGGATTAGAATTGCCCAAGCATTCTCTCCAGTATGAGTTTGAATAATAGAGCCAGTTTCCAGTACAGAGATTGGTTTCTCAACATAGGCTTGCAATAAACTCTTCATCTCATTTGCCCATTCATTCGTTCCAGCATAGGAAATTCCAATTTCTGCAACTGATTTATGAGTAATGGCCACCGTTAACTCTTCAAGCCATTTTTTGAAAGTTTTCGCACCACGTCCTTTGACGATTGGTTGGAGTTCGTGGTTTTTCATCTGCATCACTACACGAATATTTAATAGTGAGCTCAATAGTCCCGTTACACGTCCAATACGCCCACCTTTCACTAGGTTTTCTAGAGTCGAAACACCGATATAAAGCTCTGTATGATTCTTCACTTCTTCTATATGTGCCAGAATAGTTTCTAAATCTTTACCCTCTTTAGCAAGTTTTGCAGCTTCAACAACTTGAAACTTCATAGCCTGATCTGTAAAGGAACTATCAATAACAGTCACATCAGAACTTGAGAGACTTGCGCCTTGGCGAGCAGCTTCAACCGTTCCAGACAAGGCATGAGACATATGAATAGCAACAACCTGACTGCCATCTTTTCCCAGCTCTTCAAAGACTTCAGCAAACACTCCCACAGGTGGTTGACTCGTTTTAGGGAGATTCTTGCTTTGTTGCATAAGATGAAGGAATTCCCCCTCTTTTAGATCAGCATCTGAGTAGAGTACGCCATCAATCATAACTGATAAGGGGACAATAGTGATATTTAATTCTTTAACTACTTCTGGTTCGATAGTAACAGAAGAGTCCGTTACAATTTTTACTTGTGTCATAAGTTCAATCTTTCTATTCTTCTCAATAGGATTGGGATTTTTCACTCTTATTATATCAAAAAAATGATAAAAAATCATAAGTAATCCAATTAAAAAAACCGAATTTCTGGTATAATCTATCTATAGAAAAGCGAGGAACAGCTATGATTCGAAAAGTTCAACCGATTATTACAATTATATTTGGAGCAGCTATCTATGCCTTTGGTCTCACCTACTTTGTTGTTCCTTATCATCTATTTGAAGGAGGGGCGACAGGTATCACCTTGATTACCTACTATCTTTTTAAAATCCCTGTCTCATTGATGAATCTCTTAATCAACATTCCTTTATTTATTTTGGCTTGGAAGATATTTGGTCCCAAGACCCTCTACTCCAGTCTTTTAGGATCTATTTCACTTTCCGTTTGGCTAGCAATTTTTGAGCGTATTCCTTTGCACATCGACTTGCAAGGGGATCTCATCATTGTCGCTTTGGTCTCAGGAGTCTTACTGGGGGTTGGTTTAGGAATTATATTTAATGCTGGTGGAACCACTGGTGGCTCTGATATCGTTGCCCGCATCCTTAACAAATACACCAATCTTTCGATTGGGAAATTGCTTTTTGGAATTGACTTTTTCATTTTAATGTTAATTCTGCTTATTTTCCAAGATCTCCGTCTTGTGACCTATACTCTCTTGTTTGACTTCATCATCGCTCGCGTTATTGACCTGATCGGTGAAGGAGGTTACGCTGGCAAAGGATTTATCATCATTACTCAATATCCTGACCAACTGGCTGATAAGATTAATGAGGAGCTTGGCCGTGGTGTGACCTTTATATCTGGTCAAGGTTATTACAGTAAGAAAGATTTAAAAATTATTTACTGTATCGTCGGTCGGAACGAGATCGTCAAAATGAAGGACATGATTCACCAAGTCGATCCTCAGGCCTTTATCACCATCACAGAAGCCCATGAAATTCTGGGTGAAGGCTTTACTTATGTGAAAGATTAAAAAGCTGGGATTTCCCAGCTTTTATTTTTCTTCTGTGAGGGTTGAATGATGATAACCATAAGTAAAGTAGATGACTAGACCAACTACAAGAGCAATGCCAAAGACAATCCAGGTATCTAGACTATATTGAAGCATAAAGGAAACACAGATAAGGATGGAAAGGATTGGCAAAAGTGGCACCAAAGGAGTTTTAAACTCTCCTTTTTGGGGCATACCCTTATCTTTTCTGAGTTTTATTATTCCGTAGGCTAGTAAAATGAGATAAGCTAGCGTACAGATATTTAGGAAGGCTGCAATACTGGCTAGAGGAAACACTCCGGCAGCAAGGGCTGAAACAACTCCTGTTAAGAGGGTCGCATTTTTAGGAACGCGACTGGTCTTGCTTAGTTGTTTGAAACTTTGAGGTAAAAGTCCATCACGTGCTAAGCTATATATCATTCGAGACAAAGCATAAGTCATGGAAATACATACCGTTATCAGGGTTAGAATGGCTACAAGCGAAACATAATTTGCTGCCCAGCCGATACCAATACTCCGTAATGAAAATGCTACTGCATCGTCCACATTGAGCTTACTGTAGTGAACAATCCCTGTCAATACTAAGGTTACCAAGGCATAGAGAATGGTGACGATTGTCAGAGAAAGTACAATTCCACGAGGAATATTTTTTTGCGGGCTTTGGATTTCATCAACTGCCATGGAAATAGACTCAAATCCGAGAAACCCAAAAAACATCAAAGATGCACCTGCCATAATCCCAGTGCTTCCTCCATAAATCTGGCCAAAGCCAAAAGGAGCAAAATTCGACCAATTTTCAGGTTTGATGTACCAAATACCAACTAGGATAAATAAGGCTAGAGCAGAGAATTTCAAGATTACTAGAAGCGAATTAAAGCGTAAGGCTGCCTTGGAATTTAATAAAACCAATCCTGTTACCAAGGTCAGCACCAAAATAGGTAGAAGGTCGATATAGGTCCCTTGTTCAGGGTTGAAGGTGCCATTTAAGGCTTGGGGCATGGAGATACCATAATCACTGAGTAAGTCCTTAAAGTAAGCTGCCCAGCCAGATGCCACACCGGATACAGCTGTCATGAATTCCATCATGGTCAACCAGCCAGCAATCCAGGCTGGCAATTCTCCTAAAATCGCATAGAGATAACTATAAGCACCTCCAGTTGCAGGTACACGAGAGGCAAATTCTGCAAAAAAGAGAGCTGATAAAGAAACACATAAGGCAGAAATCACAATGGAAATCACTAGTGAGGGACCAGCTAGAGTAGCCGCCGCTGTTCCTGTAATGGTGAAAATCCCCGTCCCTACCATGGCACCGATTCCCAATAGAATCAAATCCCACAATTTCAAATGGCGACGCATCTCTGTCTGTCTCAGACTAACATCCTTGGTTCTAAAAATATTCATACTCCATCTCCACTAAATGTAATTGTTTTATTTTACCATATAAAAGCATTTTTGTGAATATTTATTAGGTTCTTTTTGAAAAAAATCTGAACAGGAAGAGTTCCTGTTCAGATTTTGCATACTCTTTCTTATCCGACTGAACCTTCCATTTCATAGCTAATCAAGCGGTTAAGCTCAACCGCGTATTCCATTGGAAGTTCTTTTGTGAAGGGTTCTACAAATCCCATGACAATCATCTCGGTTGCCTCAGATTCTGACAATCCACGGCTCATGAGGTAATAGAGTTGTTCCTCTGAAATCTTAGATACCTTGGCTTCGTGCTCCAATGCAACTTGCGAGTTGTGGATTTCATTAAATGGAATGGTATCTGACGCTGATAAGTCATCCATGATAATGGTATCACACTCGATGTGAGAAACAGATTTCTTCGAGTTCTTGTTGAAGGTTACTTGTCCACGGTAGTCCACCTTTCCTCCACCTTTAGCGATGGATTTAGACACGATAGACGAGCTTGTGTGTGGAGCATTGTGGATCATCTTGGCACCCGTATCTTGGTGTTGCCCAGCATTAGCAAAGGCAATTGAAAGCATGGTACCACGCGCCCCTTCTCCATCTAGGTAAACAGATGGGTATTTCATGGTTGTTTTGGCACCCAAGTTACCATCAATCCACTCAACAGTCGCATCTTTCAAAGCTTTGGCACGTTTCGTTACCAAGTTATAGACGTTGTCAGACCAGTTTTGGATAGTCGTATAGCGCATATAAGCTCCGTCCAAGGCAAAGATTTCTACAATAGCAGCATGCAAGCTGTTGCTTGAATATGTTGGCGCAGTACATCCTTCTACGTAGTGGACACTTGCT
>CAUUXT010000113.1:0-4441 GCA_963549015.1 uncultured Streptococcus sp. | reverse complement strand
TATTTTGGTCAGCGTGTGAAACGCCAAGAGGTAAAATAGAAAGGTAAACTCATGAGCAAGAAAAGACATGATCGTCATAAAAAAGAACAGCAAGAGCCACAATTCGACTTTGACGAAGCAAAAGATTTGACTGTTGGTCAAGCAATTCGTAAGAATGAGGAGGTTGAGGCTGGAGTATTGCCTGAAGACAATATCTTGGACAAATACATCAAACAGCACCGCGAAGAGATCGAGGCAGATAAGTTCGAAACTCGTCAGTTTGAAAAAGAAGAGTTGGCTTCTACTCGAAACTTAGAGGAATTGATCCAAGAAGTTCGTGAAACAAGTGAACTTTCTGGAGAGGTAGAAGGTTCAGATGTGGTTTCAGAGGAATCTATTGAAGAGATAGACAATGAAGAAACTACTCAGTTTGTTCCTCCACTTCAAGATGAAGAAAGTACTGAAATAGAGCCTCTCGTTTTAACAGAAACAGCATCCAAGGAAATGAATGAGGAAAATGGGGAACAAGAAGAAACCTATACTTCCCTATCACGATCAGTACAGACGGAACCTGAAACAGGCTCTAAAAAGAAACGTGTGATTACCATCGTTTCTGTGGTAGCTGCGATTCTTGTTCTTGCTGGGACGTATTATGTCTACCGTCAGGTATCCCGTTCGAACCAAGAAATTCAGTCTTCTCAAGCATCTTCAGGAAATCAAGAATCGCAAACCGACTTGCAAGAGTTCAATACGCTTTATGATTCCTTCTATACAGATGCCAATAAGACTGCTTTAAAAAATAGCCAGTTCGATAAGTTGAGCCAGCTAAAAACCTTACTGGATAAGTTAGAAGGTAGCCGTGATTATACACTAGCTAAGTCAAAATACGATAGCCTAGCAACTCAAATCAAGGCCATTCAAGATGTCAACGCCCTCTTTGAAAGTCCAGCTATTACTGACGGTGTCTTGGATACCAATGCTAAAGCCAAGGCGGATGCTAAGTTCACGGAAGTTAAAACGGGAAATACAGAGCTCGATAAACTGTTGGCTCAGGCGATTAGTCTTGGTAAGAGTCAACAAACCAGTGCTTCCAGCTCAAGTTCTAGCACGAGTCAAGCAAGCTCAAGTTCAGCTACAGAAAGCAATGCAAGCAGTACGACACCTTCAACAAGCACCACGACATCAGCTAGAGACACAAATGGTGGTTTGTCTGGCGATGGGGTTAATCTTCAAAGAAGTGCTAGTCGTGTACCCTACAACCAATCAGCTGTAGACGATAGCAATAACCCTGCTTGGACGTTTGCAGATGGTGTATTGGAACAAATCCTAGCAACCTCACGTGCACGTGGCTACATCACTGGCAACCAATACATTCTCGAACGTGTCAATATTGTAAACGGAAACGGCTATTACAACCTCTACAAACCAGATGGAACCTACCTCTTCACCCTCAACTGTAAGACGGGTTACTTTGTAGGGAATGGTTCTGGCCATGCAGATGACTTGGACTATTAGGAGTCCGTTACAAAATTCTTTCCTTTCATAGGTAAAAATGATAAAATAAAACAAATGAAATAAGAGGAGTGTCACATGACAAAAGCTAACTTTGGTGTCGTTGGTATGGCCGTAATGGGTCGTAACCTTGCCCTAAATATCGAATCTCGTGGCTATACAGTTGCCATTTACAACCGTAGTAAAGAAAAAACAGAAGACGTAATTGCCTGCCATCCTGAAAAGAACTTTGTGCCAAGCTATGACGTTGAAAGTTTTGTAAACTCAATCGAAAAACCACGTCGTATCATGCTCATGGTTCAAGCTGGGCCTGGTACAGACGCTACTATTCAAGCCCTTCTTCCCCACCTTGACAAGGGTGATATCTTGATTGACGGAGGAAACACTTTCTACAAAGATACCATCCGTCGTAATGAAGAATTGGCAAACTCAGGTATCAACTTTATCGGTACTGGAGTTTCTGGTGGTGAAAAAGGTGCCCTTGAAGGTCCTTCTATCATGCCTGGTGGACAAAAAGAAGCCTACGAATTGGTTGCGGACGTTCTCGAAGAAATCTCAGCTAAAGCACCAGAAGATGGCAAACCATGTGTGACTTACATCGGTCCTGATGGAGCTGGTCACTATGTGAAAATGGTCCACAACGGTATCGAGTATGGTGACATGCAATTGATCGCAGAAAGCTATGACTTGATGCAACACTTGCTTGGCCTTTCTGCAGAAGACATGGCTGAAATCTTTACTGAGTGGAACAAGGGTGAATTGGACAGCTACTTGATCGAAATCACAGCTGATATCTTGAGCCGTAAAGATGATGAAGGTCAAGATGGACCAATCGTAGACTACATCCTGGATGCTGCAGGAAACAAAGGAACTGGTAAATGGACTAGCCAATCAGCACTTGACCTTGGTGTGCCATTGTCACTCATCACTGAGTCAGTATTTGCTCGCTACATCTCTACATACAAAGAAGAGCGTGTGCATGCTAGCAAGGTCCTTCCAAAACCAGCTGTCTTCAAGTTTGAAGGTGACAAGGCTGAGTTGATCGAAAAGATCCGTCAAGCCCTTTACTTCTCAAAAATCATCTCATACGCACAAGGTTTTGCCCAATTACGTGTGGCTTCTAAAGAAAATAACTGGAACTTGCCATTTGCGGATATCGCATCTATCTGGCGTGATGGCTGTATCATCCGTTCTCGTTTCTTGCAAAAGATTACAGATGCCTATAACCGTGATGCAGACCTTGCTAACCTTCTTTTGGATGAGTACTTCTTGGATGTCACTGCCAAGTACCAACAAGCAGTGCGTGATATCGTAGCTCTTGCTGTTCAAGCTGGTGTACCAGTGCCAACCTTCTCAGCAGCTATTACTTACTTTGATAGCTACCGTTCAGCTGATCTTCCAGCTAACTTGATCCAAGCACAACGTGACTACTTTGGTGCCCACACTTACCAACGTAAAGACAAAGAAGGAATCTTCCACTACTCTTGGTATGACGAAAAATAAGTAGGTCTGCCATGGGGAAACGGATTTTATTACTTGAGAAAGAACGAAATCTCGCTCATTTTCTCAGTCTGGAACTCCAAAAAGAGCAATACCGTGTTGATCTGGTCGAGGAGGGGCAAAAAGCCCTCTCCATGGCTCTCCAGACAGATTATGACTTGATTTTACTGAATGCTCGTCTGGGGGATATGACGGCCCAGGATTTTGCAGAGAGGCTGAGTCGGACAAAACCAGCCTCAGTGATCATGGTCTTAGACCATCGCGAAGAATTGCAAGACCAGATTGAGACAATCCAGCGCTTCGCCGTTTCTTACATCTATAAGCCAGTGATTATTGATCAGCTGGTGGCTCGTATTTCAGCGATTTTCCGAGGTCGGGACTTTATCGACCAACACTGTAGTCAGATGAAGGTCCCAACGTCTTACCGCAATTTACGTATGGATGTAGAACATCATACCGTTTATCGTGGCGAGGAGATGATTGCTCTGACGCGCCGTGAGTATGACCTTTTGGCCACTCTCATGGGAAACAAGAAGGTCTTGACTCGTGAGCAGTTGTTGGAAAGTGTTTGGAAGTACGAAAGTGCGACAGAAACCAATATCGTGGATGTTTATATCCGTTATCTACGTAGCAAGCTTGATGTAAAAGGTCAAAAAAGCTATATTAAAACCGTGCGTGGTGTTGGGTACACCATGCAAGAATAGAAAAGCAGTTGCAGTTTTGTAACTGCTTTTTTTGAGAAGTTTCTATATATTGACATATAATAAAGTCTTTGCTACAATCAGTTATGGAGGAAAGATCGAATGAAAATAGTAAAAAGAATGATGCAAGTTCTAGTAGCAGTCTTTTTCTTTGCTTTGCTAGCGATAAGCACCGTCTTTGCGGATGATGTTGATTCAGAAGGCTGGCAATTTGTCCAAGGAAATGGTAGAACCTACTACAAGAAGGGTGACATCAAAGAAACCTACTGGCGAGTGATTGATGGGAAGTACTATTATTTTGATCCTTTATCTGGAGAGATGGTTGTCGGCTGGCAATATATACCTGCTCCACACAAAGGGGTTACGATTGGTTCTTCTCTAAGGCAAGATGTTGCTTTTAGACCAGATTGGTTTTACTTTGGTCAAGATGGGGTACTACAAGAATTTGTTGGTAAGCAAGTTTTAGAAGCAAAAACTGTTACAAATACCAACAAACATCATGGGGAACAATATGATAGTCCAGCAGAGAAACGAGTCTATTATTTTGAAGATCAACGTAGTTATCATACCTTAAAAACTGGTTGGATTTCTAACGAAGGGCATTGGTATTATTTACAGGAGGATGGTAGCTTCGATGCTCGTATCGACAGTTTAACGGTTGGGGAGCTAGTGCGTGGCTGGACCAATGATAACTCAACTTGGTACTATCTAGATTCAACAAGTGCTGCAATGCAAACTGGTTGGAAACA
>CAUUXT010000112.1:0-4458 GCA_963549015.1 uncultured Streptococcus sp. | reverse complement strand
AAGGCTGGACGGAACTATTTAGGGCTCTGTCCTTTTCATGGTGAGAAGACCCCCTCTTTCAACGTTGTGGAAGACAAGCAGTTTTATCATTGCTTCGGCTGTGGTCGTTCAGGAGATGTTTTTAAGTTCATCGAAGAATACCAAGGTGTGTCCTTTATGGAAGCCGTTCAGCTCTTAGGGGAGCGCGTCGGTATTCAACTAGCCATGCCTGTCCAGTCTCGTCCTCAACAAGTTTCCCCTCATCAAGCTCTATATGATATGCATGAAGAAGCTGCCCGTTTTTACCATGCCATCCTCATGACGACCAAGATGGGAGAAGAAGCAAGGGATTATCTATATAAACGTGGATTGACGGATGATGTTCTGAAGCACTTCCAAATTGGACTGGCTCCAGCAGAGAGAACCTATCTCTACCAACGTTTATCTGACAAGTTTGAGGAAAAGGATTTATTGGATTCGGGCTTGTTTTATCTGTCAGACGGTAATCAATTTTATGATACTTTTTTCGGACGGATCATCTTTCCTTTGACCAATGACAAGGGGCAGGTTATTGCCTTTTCAGGTCGTATCTGGCAGGAAACTGATAGTCAGACTGCCAAGTACAAAAATAGTCGCTCGACTGCAATTTTTAACAAGAGTTACGAATTGTATCATTTGGACAAGGCAAAAAAGGGAACAGGTAAGATTACAGAGCTCTATCTGATGGAAGGCTTCATGGATGTGATTGCAGCCTACCGTGCTGGTATAGAAAATGCTGTGGCTTCTATGGGGACAGCCTTAAGTAAGGAGCATGTTGACCACCTCAAACGCTTTACCAAAAAAATTGTTCTCAGCTATGATGGCGACAAGGCAGGACAGGCAGCAACAGCCAAGGCACTAGAGGAGTTAAAAGACTTTTCAGTGGAGGTTGTTCGAGTACCTGATGCCATGGACCCAGATGAGTATTTGCAAAAGAATTCTGCTGAAGACCTGGCTTACCTTTTAACCAAGACTCGGATTAGTCCTATAGAGTTCTATATTCACCAGCTCAAGCCAGAAAATAGTGATAACTTGCAGGCGCAAATCGAGTTCATTGAAAAGATTGCGCCCCTAATTGCCAAGGAAAAGTCTATCACTGCCCAGAATTCTTATATCCACATTCTGGCGGATAATCTACCTTCTTTTGATTACCAGCAGGTGGAGCAGATTGTAAATGAAAGTCGCATTGTTCAAAGGCAGGAAAGAGTCAAAGAGGAGCAACCTCCAGCAGCGATTAGTTTACCTGTAACGCGCCAACTGACAGCAGTCATGAGAGCAGAGGCTCATCTCCTCTATAGGATGGCTGAGAATCCAGTTGTTTTGAATGACTACAGATTAAGAGAAGATTTTTTCTTTGATACCCCAGAATTTCAGATTCTTTACGAATTACTAAGCGAGCAGGGAGAAATCGGCTCAGAGGAGCTTTCTCATCAGACACCTGAAGTTGAAAATGCTTGGTACCACGTGCTTAGTCTGGATTTGCCAGCTGAGATGTCGCCTCAGGAGCTCGCGGAAGTCGAAGCGACTCGAAACCGTGCCCTCCTCAGCAAGGACAACTTACGAATTAAAAAGAAAGTGCAGGAAGCTAGTCATGTAGGAGATACAGACACAGCCTTGGAAGAATTGCAACGATTGATTTCCCAGAAGAGAAGAATGGAGTAATAATGGCAACAAAACAAAAAGAAGTAACCACATTTGATGTGCAAGTAGCAGACTTTATCCGTAACCACAAAAAAACAGGAACAGCAACAGACGACGAAATCAATTCAAGTCTGGTTATTCCTTTTACCCTGGATGCAGATGGCATTGAAGACCTTTTGCAACGGATTCAGGATGCTGGAATTTCTATCACGGATAACGAAGGGAATCCAAGTGCGCGAGTGCTTAGTACAGAAGAAGAGCCAGAGCTCAGTGATGAGGACTTGATTGGCTCAACTTCAGCCAAGGTTAATGACCCTGTCCGTATGTATTTGAAGGAAATCGGGGTTGTTCCTCTCTTGACCAACGAAGAGGAAAAAGAATTGGCTCTAGCTGTTGAAGCTGGTGATATCGAAGCTAAACAACGTCTTGCGGAAGCCAACCTTCGTTTGGTGGTTTCGATCGCTAAACGCTATGTAGGACGTGGCATGCAGTTTCTTGACTTGATTCAAGAAGGAAACATGGGCTTGATGAAGGCCGTGGATAAGTTTGACTATTCAAAAGGATTTAAGTTTTCTACGTATGCAACTTGGTGGATTCGTCAGGCAATCACTCGTGCCATCGCTGACCAGGCCCGCACTATTCGTATCCCTGTCCACATGGTTGAAACCATTAACAAGCTTGTCCGTGAACAGCGGAATCTCCTTCAAGAATTGGGACAAGATCCGACACCTGAACAAATCGCTGAGCGTATGGATATGACACCTGACAAGGTCCGTGAAATCCTAAAAATCGCTCAAGAACCAGTATCGCTTGAAACACCGATTGGTGAAGAGGACGATAGTCATCTTGGGGACTTTATCGAAGATGAAGTGATTGAAAATCCAGTAGACTACACAACTCGAATCGTCTTACGTGAGCAGTTGGATGAAGTCTTGGATACTCTCACAGATCGTGAAGAAAACGTCTTGCGCTTGCGCTTTGGGCTAGATGATGGGAAAATGCGTACTCTTGAAGATGTTGGTAAAGTCTTTAACGTGACTCGTGAACGTATCCGTCAGATTGAGGCCAAGGCTTTGAGAAAATTGCGCCAACCAAGTCGCAGCAAGCCTCTTCGTGATTTTATTGAAGACTAAGAGTGAGGAATAATATGGCTTATACAGAAGAGCAAATTGAAATGATCAAAACTCGTATTTTGACTGCCTTAGAAGAGGTCATCGACCCTGAGTTGGGAATTGACATTGTCAACTTAGGTTTGATTTATGAGATCCGTTTTGATGGTGAAACAGGTCACACGGAAATTGATATGACCTTGACAACTATGGGTTGCCCACTAGCTGACCTCTTAACAGACCAGATACACGATGCGATGACAGAGGTTCCTGAGGTAACTAATACCGAAGTCAAATTGGTCTGGTATCCAGCCTGGACGGTTGAAAAAATGAGTCGCTATGCGCGTATCGCCCTAGGAATTAAGTAATCGATTGGAAAATTGCGAGAGACGATTGGAAAAGAGAGGGGCTCCTCCATTTTCCTCTGGTCTCTTCTTTCTTTTACTGATTTTCTTGAAATAAAATGGTATAATGAGTAGTATGGAAAACAAAAAATTGCGTATTAATATGCTAAGTTCAAGTGAAAAAGTGGCTGGTCAAGGAGTGTCAGGAGCCTACCGTGAATTGGTGAGTCTCCTTCATCGTGATGCCAAAGATCAGTTGATTGTTACGGAGAATCTTCCTGTAGAGGCAGATGTAACCCACTTTCACACCATTGATTTCCCTTATTATTTATCCACATTTCAAAAGAAACGCTCTGGGAGAAAAGTTGGCTATGTGCATTTCTTACCTGAGACACTCGAGGGGAGTTTGAAGATTCCATTTTTCCTAAAAGGAATTGTCAAACGTTATGTTTTTTCCTTTTACAATCGGATGGAACACTTGGTGGTGGTTAATCCCATGTTTATAGAGGATCTAGTTGCTGCGGGTATTCCGCGTGAAAAAATAACTTATATTCCCAATTTTGTAAACAAAGAAAAATGGCACCCATTACCAGCTGAACAAGTTGCACAACTTCGTAAAGAAATGGAGCTCGCAAAAGATCAGTTTGTCGTGGTTGGTGCGGGTCAGGTTCAGAAACGAAAAGGGATAGATGACTTTATCCGTCTTGCTGAAGAATTGCCAGAAATTACCTTTATCTGGGCTGGTGGTTTTTCATTTGGTGGAATAACAGATGGTTATGAACGCTATAAGAAGATTATGGATAATCCACCTAAAAATCTAATTTTCCCAGGTATTGTGTCACCGGAGAGGATGCGGGAACTGTATGCTTTAGCTGATTTGTTCTTACTACCTAGCTATAATGAACTATTTCCTATGACCATCTTAGAGGCAGCTAGTTGCGAGGCTCCTATTATGTTAAGGGATTTGGACCTGTATAAGGTCATTCTTGAGGGAGATTATCGTGCTACAAGTGATGTCTCTGAGATGAGAGAAGCAATCCTAGAATATAAAGAAAATCCTGAAGCGTTGAAAGAATTGAAAGAAAAATCGAAAAGGATATCCAAGCAGTATTCAGAAGAGCGTTTACTGGGAATTTGGTTAAAATTTTATCGGGAACAGGCTGCTCTAGGTAAAAAGTGAGGTAATCTATGCGAATTGGTTTATTTACAGACACCTATTTTCCTCAGGTTTCCGGGGTTGCGACCAGTATTCGAACCTTGAAGACAGAGCTTGAGAAGCAAGGCCATGCAGTTTTTATCTTTACAACAACAGATAAAGATGTGAATCGCTACGAGGATTGGCAAAT